>JBMTLM010000001.1:0-24817 GCA_049431185.1 Bacteroidia bacterium
CAAATTTTGAAATGGCAGCAGCAGGGACATCAATGGCGACGTATCCATCATCAAAAGGTAAACGAATGCCAAAAACAGGGGCGTGGTGATGCCGATAATCAGCACCAAGATGTCGCGCAAGGAAAGCGGTTTCAAAATGAAAAGTGAAAAAAACACAAATGGCAACAACGTCAACGCGGGAAACCAGAATAGGCACGCGACTCCTGAAAGGAATCCGCAATCGAAGATGATGCCCAGCGGGTTGGTGTTTTTATAGACGGAGAAAAGTTTGTCAAGTATGAATATGGTAATGCTGATCACTGGCAATACCGGGTTTAAAGTCAGAAAGGCAGATTGCATGGCTGCGAATACCACCACGAAAAGCATTGGAAGCAGCGACTTCTTGTAGATTACCTCATGGTTGGTGATGATCAGGTTCCAATGGTAGGCCTGCGTGCCGATGAACAATAAAATCGTCGCACTGGTCATCCACTGCGGCAATACGGAGAGGATGCCAATCAATAAGTCGTACAGCAAACCGTTCCCCTCCGGCTCCGTTACCACTACTCCTTCAACCCATAGCCCCCAAATGACCACCAAGCCCACCAGGGATATCAGGTAAGAGAGCGGATTTGATTCTTTAAAGAGCCTGATAATCATAGATATATGGGTAAAACAGGGGTGGGAGGGGCCCTTCCATTGATGCGTGGATGGTTATGAATTCAAAAATCCGTTAATTTTGTGGAAAATAAGATAAGTCATGGACGTTGTTTGGTATGGAATAGCCGATTTGTTTGAATGGATCTTTGCCGTTGCGAAACCCATGGGCAGAATGATGAATGCCTTCTTCATTATCGTAGGTTTCGTGGGTACCGCCTATTGGCTGTGGTATGGTGAGCATGTGCGCAAGGGCGGTCGCAATTATTTGTCCGAAAACGAATAAGAACGTCAGGCGATGGATTTTAAATCGTCGCCGATATCTTTCCTGAAATATTTTCCATCAAATGTAATGGCGCTTGCAGATGCCATGGATTGCTTTTGTGCCGCTGCGATATTTTTGCCCAATGAAGTCACTGCAAAAACGCGTCCACCGGAGGTGATTACCTTTTCATCCGAAAGCGTCGTTCCTGCATGAAAGACCAAGCTGCCCTCGCAGTGGTCTAAGCCCTCCACCACCTTTCCTTTTTCAATATCACCCGGATATCCTTTGGATGCCAAAATCACAGTGAGCGCCGTTTCGGAAATTGTTTCCAAATGCACGTCGTTGAGTTGTCCGATGGCGGTGGATTCAAACAATGCTACCAAATCGTTTTTGATACGAGGCATCACCACTTCGGTTTCAGGATCACCCATACGAACGTTATATTCGATCACGAAAGGTTCCCCATCCACATTCATCAGTCCGATGAAAATAAAACCGGTGTAAGGAATCGACTCCTTCATCAACCCGTTCACTGTCGGTTTTACGATGCGCTCCTCCACTTTTTGCATAAAAGCTTCGTTGGCAAACGGCACGGGTGAAACAGCTCCCATGCCGCCGGTGTTGGGTCCGGTATCACCCTCACCAATGCGTTTGTAGTCTTTTGCCTCTGGTAAAATCACGTATTGGCTTCCGTTGGTGAGCACAAAAACACTGATCTCAATCCCCTTCAAGAATTCTTCAATCACCACGGTGGAGGAAGCTGCACCGAACTTGGCATCCATCAACATGGCGCGCAACTCTCTCTTGGCTTCAGCAATGTCATCCAAAATCAAAACACCTTTACCGGCTGCCAAGCCATCCGCCTTCAAAACATATGGCGCTTGTAACGATTCCAGGAATTGACACCCTTCTTCCAAATGATCTGCGTTGAAAGTTGCATATCGGGCTGTGGGGATGCCATGCTTAAACATGAAGCGCTTGGAGAAATCCTTGCTGCCTTCGAGTTGTGCCCCCGTTTTACCCGGACCGATGATCATCAGCTTACGCATGCGCTCATCGGCTTCCAAAAAATCACGCAGCCCCTTCACCAATGGATCTTCAGGACCCACCACCAACAGGTGGATGTCATGTTGCAAAATCGCATCGCGTAGGCCGTCAAAATCCGTAACGCCAATGGGTAAATTTGTGCCATAGCGACCGCTGCCTGCATTGCCCGGGGCAATGAAGAGCTTTTCGCATTTCGGACTTTGCGACAGCTTCCATGCGATGGCGTTCTCGCGACCGCCGGATCCAATCAGCAAAATGTTCATGTTTGATATGGTGGAATGAGGATAGGAACGGGTTCTGTTGATGGATCAAAATCTAAAGCGGAATGTTGCCATGCTTCTTCTTGGGAAGGGTAGCCACTTTGTTTTCCAACATCTTGAAGGCTTTGATGAGTTTCTGGCGTGTGTCCTCCGGCCGTATCACCTCATCCACATAACCCCGCTCTGCGGCTTTGTAGGGGTTGGCAAACATGTCGGTGTACTCTTTCTCTTTCTCTTTGAGTTTTGCCTCGGGCTGATCCGATTCACTGATTTCTTTACGGAAGATGATTTCCGCCGCGCCCTTGGCTCCCATCACTGCAATCTCGGCGGTAGGCCATGCGTAGTTCATGTCGGCACCGATATGTTTGGAATTCATCACATCATAAGCACCGCCATACGCCTTGCGCGTGATTACGGTGATGCGTGGAACAGTGGCTTCACAAAAAGCGTAGAGCAACTTCGCACCATTGGTGATGATGCCGTTCCATTCCTGATCGGTACCTGGCAGAAACCCGGGAACATCTTCAAACACCAGCAAAGGGATGTTGAAGGAGTCGCAGAAACGCACAAAACGTGCCGCTTTGGTGGAGGCTTGTATGTCGAGCACACCGGCCAGGAAGGCGGGCTGGTTGGCCACCACGCCGATGCTGCGACCCGCAATGCGTGCAAATCCCACCACGATGTTCTCCGCGAAATCCTTGTGCACTTCCAAGAAGCTGGTTTCATCAATCACCTCCTGGATGACTTCACGGATGTCGTAGGGCTGGTTTGGATTTTCAGGGATGATGCTTCCCAGCTTACTGCGTTGCTCATCTCCATGTTCATAGGCCAGCTGTGGTGGTTCATCCTCGCAGTTGGATGGCATATAACTCAACAGTTTCTTGATGTTGTTGATACACTCTAGCTCATTGGCGCAGGAAAAATGCGTCACGCCTGATTTGGTGGAATGTGTGGACGCACCGCCCAATTCTTCCGAGGTAACTTCCTCGTGCGTGACGGTTTTCACCACGTTGGGTCCCGTAACAAACATGTAGGAGGTGTTCTCCACCATCATGATGAAATCGGTGATGGCTGGCGAGTAAACGGCCCCGCCGGCACACGGTCCCATGATGGCACTGATTTGTGGAACCACGCCGGAGGCCAACGTGTTGCGGTAAAAAATATCGGCATAGCCTCCGAGTGATACAACGCCTTCCTGAATGCGCGCCCCCCCTGAATCGTTGAGTCCAATCACGGGAGCTCCATTTTGCATCGCCAAATCCATGATGCGGCAAATCTTTTGCGCATGCGTTTCAGAAAGTGAGCCGCCAAAAACAGTGAAATCCTGCGAGTACACATACACCAATCGGCCATGAATGGTGCCATATCCTGTGACTACGCCATCGCCCGGATAAACCTCTTTGTCGAGGCCGAAATCGCGTGAGCGATGCGTCACCAGCATGCCGATTTCCTCAAACGACCCCTCGTCGAGCAGGAAATGCAGGCGCTCGCGAGCGGTGAGTTTGCCTTTCTTGTGTTGCGCCTCTATGCGCTTGGCGCCACCACCTTCGGAAGCGGATTTTATCTTTTCTTCTAACTGTTTGATTTTCTGACTCATCTCTCTGTGAAAAAGGGTTCGATTACAGAAACAAAATTGCCAAAAAACACTGAATAAACCATCGCAAAACCACTTTGGGTTACTTTTGTTGTTTAAACATCTTTATTGCACGCCTATATGTCCACCCATGCGTTTTCTTGGCTCAACCCTACCGGCGACAAGGTACTGATGGCTGGACCCTGCAGTGCCGAATCACCGGAGCAGTTGTTGGAAACGGCCAGAGGCATCGCGCAACATTTTCCCAATAACATCCTTCGTGCAGGTTCTTGGAAGCCTCGTACACGCCCTGGCAATTTTGAAGGGGCAGGGGCCGATGGATTGCAGTGGTTGCATGATGCAGGAAAAGCCACTGGGATGCGTACCATTACCGAGGTGGCCACTCCTCAGCATGTGGAAATGGCGGCCAAGGCCGGCATCGACATGTTTTGGGTGGGTGCACGCACCACAGGAAATCCATTTCTGGTGCAAGAACTGGCCGAGTCGATGCGTGGCATGAGTGTGCCTGTGTTTGTCAAAAATCCGTTGCACCCCGATTTACAATTGTGGATCGGTGGTATCGAACGGATACAACGGATAGGCATCACACACGTGGCGGCCATCCATCGGGGTTTTCATGCCTATGAGCATTCGGGCTATCGAAATGTGCCCAGGTGGCAAATCGTGCATGCCCTCAAATCATTGTATCCCGAGTTGCCGGTGATTTGCGATATCAGTCATATTTCAGGCAATACGGAAAACCTCATGGCCATCGCCCAGCAGGCGTATGATCTCGATTTGGAAGGATTGATGGTAGAGACCCATGTGGATCCAGCCAAGGCCTTGAGCGACCCTGATCAACAAATTTCTCCTGCAGAGTTGTTGCGGATCATTTCCCATCTGACGTGTCGCGTACGGTCCTTTGAAGAAACCGGTGCGATGTCGGAAGTGGCAGCGCTTCGCGAAAAGATTGATGCGATTGACATGCGGTTGTTGGAATTATTGTCGCAACGGGTAGCCTTCATCATGGAGCTGGGTGAATTGAAACGCGAACACAATGTGAGCGTTTTGCAGTTGGAGCGATGGAAGCAAATCATCGAAAACTGCATGGCCATTGCTAGAACCAACGGCATGAACGAAGATTTCATTCGAAACGTTTTCATCCAAATCCACGACGAAGCCATCCGATTGCAGTCCAGCATGATGCAGCAGGGCGAGTAAAGAATGAGTCATTGGTGGATTAGAGAATTAGTCATTGGTGGATTAGTGGATTAGTGAGTTAGTGAATTGGTAAATTAGTTTCACTTGTCACTTGTCACTGATAACTTGTCACTAACCACTGGTCACCGGTCACCGACAGACAAAGGTTGACTAATTCATCCTCGCTTCTTCGTGGATTTTCTCTACCCGGTTGCCGGGATCGGGGTGGGTGCTGAGGAACTGAAAAATACCCATGTTGCCGTCTTTGGCTTGCATGCGACTGAAGAAGTTGGCAAACGCCACAGGATTGTAGGGGGTGTCTTTCAAATAACGGACGGCAAATCGATCAGCTTCGGCTTCATCACTTCGGCTGTAGCCCAGTTGCACCAGGCTGGCGCCGATGTCGGCCAACAGTTGTGAGTCTGAATCTGTCAATAGGGCAATAATGACTTGAATACCGTATTGTTTGGTCAACTGATCAGTAGAATGACGTAAATCACCATGGGCTACCTCATGAGCAATAATACCTGCTAGTTCATCTTCCGACTCCACGAATTTCATCAATCCCGTGTATACGTAGATGAATCCGCCCGGTGCGCAAAAGGCGTTTTGGATGGTGTCGTTTTGGATGATGTGTAACTCCCAAGCCAGTTCATTGCGGTGGAGGATGTGTTGCGACGACAGGATTTTTTCCAGGATGCGATCCAGCTTGGCATACTCCCGTGGCGCCTCAGCGCGGCTGAGCAGCGGATAGTTCACAGGGTCCGATTGAATGCTTTGGGCGAGTTCTTTTCCGAAGGCCAGGTCTTCCTCAATGGAGAACATGGTGAAATCGCCGTCTTTGCTGGTGGAACAGGCCACCAATGCCATGGTTAGCAATAAGGTGAAGATTCTCATCATTCAAAGATAACGATCGTAAAGACCTAAAGTTGTCGGCTATTTGTTAATTTTGATGCTTTATAAGAGTGAAATGAAAGAACTGATCGCCTCCTTCTCTGCTCAAATTCGTCAGGCCGTGGATATTGGCCAAAAGGCCGTTTTCAATGTACCTGACAAGCCATTCTCCAATGTGTTGATCACCGGTTTGGGTGGCTCGGGCATAGGTGGAAGCATCATTGCCCAGGTGGTGGAACACGAAATCAAGGTTCCGTTGGTGGTGAACAAGGATTATTTCATTCCCGCTTTTGTGGATGAAAACACCTTGGTGATTGCTTCGTCCTATTCGGGCAATACCGAGGAGACCGTGGCGGCGATGGAATTGGCCATGCAACGAGGTGCCACCGTAGTGTGTGTGACTTCAGGCGGTAAAATATTGGAGTTGGCGCAATCTGCAGGATTGGATCACATTGTGATTCCCGGCGGTATGCCGCCCAGGGCGTGTTTGGCGTATTCGCTCACACAGCTGTTTTTTGTGTTGTATGGATTTGGTTTGATCGGAGATTGGTTCAAGGCCGATTTGGAAAGCACCATTCACTTGCTGGACCATGAGGAGGAGCACATTTGTGCCGAGGCCTATTACGTGGCCGAAAAACTGCATCGCAAGGTGCCGGTGATTTACAGCCAGGCCGACTACGAGGCGGTGTGCATTCGCTTCCGGCAGCAAATCAACGAAAACGCCAAGATGGTTTGTTGGCATCATGCTTTGCCCGAAATGAACCACAACGAGTTGGTGGGTTGGACCACACCCAATGATAAATTAGCCGTGGTGTTTTTCAGAAACGAAACCGATTACGAGCGTACAGCTGCGCGCATGGATCTCACCAAGGGCATCGTTTCCAAATACACGCCTTACGTATTTGAAGTCTTTTCAAAAGGGCAGTCGCACTTGCAGCGCTGCTTATACCTGGTGCATTTTGGCGACTGGGTCTCTTGGTACCTGGCCGAAATCAAAAACATCGACGCCACCGAGGTAAAGGTGATTGATTATTTGAAAGGCGAATTGGGGAAAATTTGATTCTTGGATGATAGCCCTCTCAACAGAAAGGGTAAAGGCTTGTCCAATTTTTTATTAAGCTACCTTCAACAAATTGTTACGCCGTACGCATGAGATTTTTGGATGGCTACTGAATTACAGCCCACTGCAATAAATGTTAGCAGGTGTTCAAAATTATATTTGCGTCGTATCGTGCTAATCTCTACTTTGCAACCCATTACAGAATTCCAGTAGCTCTGTGTAGGTCGGGTTTCGGCGTTGGTTCTTGGGTGCTTTTATGCTTGAGAGTCATAAGATACGATGATTTTATATCCGATTTCAAGTTATTGTAATGCTGTTAGTGTGTACATAATATCAGTATGGATAAGTAATGATGGACCACGAAAGTTCATTATTGGATATTCGACCTAAGTAATTTAATATGAAAGGTATTATTATTTGATTTCTTAATAGGATGTTATTGATGGTTTTATCTCACCCGTCTTTGCCTGTTAAGTTTAAGAACCCAAACTATTGATTGAAACTCCTATTAATATTTAATAAACTAACCTAAACTAAACCAATTTTAAAATGATTCTAAGAAAATTAAAAACACTCGTCGTCTTCTTTGTGATGGCATTTCCTCTGATTTATTCAAACACTTCAAGTGCAACACATATTTCAGGAGGGGACTTAACCTACAAAAGCCTAGGGAACAACTCTTACGAAGTAACATTGGTTTTGTATCGCGACTGCGCGGGAATTCCAGTTCAGAATCCAGAACTGATTAGTTGCGTTTCAGCAAGTGGTGCAACAACATCGTTCAATGTATATTTGATACCAGGAACAGGAAATGAAATTACTTTCCCCTGTTTTGCTACGCCTACCACTTGCGGTGGTGGATCTAATCCTGGTTATCAGAGATATGAATACAAGGGAAATATTATTCTTCCGCCAAGCATAAATTGGAATCTAAGTTGGCAGGATTGTTGTCGTAATTGTGCCATCACTACCACGCAGGGTGGATGTAGTAACTCGTTTTTAATCGAAGCCAATCTCAACAATCTGACAGCCCCCAATGACAACTCTCCTGTCTTTACCAACTACCCGGTTTCGTTCGTTTGTATAGGTCAAAACTTCACCTATAACCATGGTGTTACAGATGTTGAGGGTGACTCCCTAGCTTATAGTTTTATTGATCCTAGGTTAGGATCAGGTGTACCGGTATCATTTCAACCGGGATTTTCAGCAACCAATTTCATCAAATCCTCTACTCCCATCCTGCTTGACCCTATTTCTGGTAATATAAATTTTACACCTTCAATGTTCCAGATAGGCATTACTGCTATTGAAATCAAATCGTATCGCAATGGCGTGTTAATTGGTTCTGTTATGCGAGATATTCAATTCGTTGTTCAGGATTGCACCCCCAATATTCTACCAACGGCTACTGGTATCAATGGCACTAGTGATTTTGATACCTTGGTTTGTGCTGGCACCCCGCTATGTTTTGACATATTCACGAATGATGTAAACCCTGGACAGGTACTCACAGTTACTTGGAACAATGGCATACCAGGAGGAACATTCGTAACCAATGGTGCAGCATTGCCAACAGCGACATTCTGTTGGACTCCTACTCAGGCGGATGCCCGTCCACAGCCGTACTCTTTTACGATTTTAGTAAAGGACGACAATTGTGCCTACAATGCATTTCAGGTTTATTCATATCAAATTTATGTGCCTTTCGTACCGCTGGACTCACTTGTTGTAGAGCCACATTGTGATTCCACGGAATTGGGGGCAATTTACTTGACTGAATCTGCGGTTGGCATGCCTTTCCAATGGCAATGGAGTACTGGACAGACCTCCTCCTCGTTGGTTGACCTGGCGCCTGGAACGTACACCGTTTCAGTAACCAATGTGATCGGTTGTGAAGCAACCAAAACCTTTACCATAAATCCTGCACCTCCCAGTTTAAACGTGTCATGCCTACTTACTGATTCCGCAACAAATCTTTCCTCAACTGATGGTGTATTGTTGGCACTTGCTACCGGAGGCACAAGTCCTTACACTTTTAGCTGGTCGAACGGTGTTACTACCGATGTTAATGCTGGTTTGGCTCCAGGCACCTATACGGTGACAGTTACTGATTTTTGGGGTTGTGTTGATTCAAGTGTTTGCACGGTAGTCACAACTTGCCCAACGATTTCGTGTTCAGGAGCAGGCATTAGTTGCTTGAACTTGTGCAATGGTAGAGCCGAGGTTTCTGTAAGTGGAGATCCTGCGGGAATTTCTTTTACATGGAACACAACACCTCCTAGTTTTGGCCCTTCGGTTTCTAATTTATGCCCAGGAGTTTATACGGTTTACTCCAATAACGACAATAATTGTGTTGATTCATGCATGATTGTAATACCTAACACCCCTTGTGATGGTTACGTAACCTATACGCAAGGGGGATATGGATATAAGCCATCAGGTAATAATCCGGCCATGTACGTGAAGAATAATTTCAATACGGTTTTCCCTAATGGATTGGTGATTGGTTGTAACAATAAAATTACCCTTACAAATTTCAAGGCAGTACATACATTTTTGCCAAGCAGTGGCACTCCTGCATTATTGCCAGTTGGCAATTGGATCAATCCACCAAGCACGTATAAGAACACCTTAGCGGGTCAACTTGTAGCAGCTAAACTTAATCTCGGGTTTGATTCTGCCAGTACTTCATTTGCTCCCGCATCGGGAAGTATTGGAGATTTGATAATGGTGTTAGGGCCATTTAATGGTTGGACAGTGAGGGAAATCATTGAAGAAGCCGATCGTGCAATCGGTGGTTGCGGCTCCAGCTTTTCTCTAACTCAGTTGAATCTGGCGTTGACAAGATTCAATGAAAACTATAATGCGGCGTCGGGAATTCCTGTAAATAATTGTTATTTCAGTTGTCCTCTTTCAGGAAGCATTACCCCTCGTTATGTTGCATCCAACAATCCAACTCAAGAACTGAATTGGGATTTAATTCCTAACCCCGCAACAGATTTTGTAAATGTGTTGTTAAAAGGTGAAGTTGATGGTCAAGTAACCATACAAATATTTGAGTTAAACGGGAAGCTTGTTAAAAAGGCATTTGATGCAGCATTAACGGCTACAAGTGAAAAATCTATTTCTGTTGATGTGTCGGGAATAGAAAGCGGCATGTACTTGTTGAAATTATCAAGCAGTGATATATCATCCACCAAACGCCTTCTGATAGTTAAACCTTAAGTTCAGATGGTTTAATATCCAACAACCTTAATTTATAGAAATGAAACTAAGGGTGGCAATTTTGCCACCCTTAGTTATTTATTTTTGATAACCACTTTTGTTCTAAAACTATATCGATAGGCGGTTTTTAAAAACGCCTATATTGAACAGCTCCATGGTTTTATGCCTGCTAAAGTCGGCATGTTGAAAAATTGATTTGATTGAGAATTTGAGCATCAATTATCAAGTAACACACGATCCGCAGATTAACGAAATAAAATAATTTAAGGCTGAACACCCTTTATTCTAAAAATCCGGCAACACCGGCTTGTTGTCTAGAATGGCATCCAACTCCTCCATCACCTCGTCGGTGAGCATGGGAACCACCTCGAAGGCTTGGAGGTTTTCCTGAAGCTGATGCACCTTGGATGCGCCAAGTATTACCGTACTCACGTTTTTATTTTTCAAACACCACGCCAAAGAGAGCTTCACCAATGATACACCCAATCCGTCCGCCACTTGCTTGATGCGACGCACTTTTTCGATTTTCTCCTCGCGCAAAACGCGGTTTTTCAGCCAATCCATGCCTTCGATGCCCAGTCGGGTATCATCCGGGAATCCGTCGAGGTACTTGCCCGACAACAATCCCGAAGCCAATGGCGACCAGATGGTGGTGCCTAAGCCATGGTGCTGGAACAAGTGCAGGTAGTCGTGCTCCATTTTTTCGCGGCGAAACATGTTGTATTCGGGCTGCTCCATCACCGGTCCAATCAAGTGATGCATTTTGGCTACCATCACGGCTTCCATCAATTCGGAGGCACTCCATTCGGAGGTACCCCAATAAAGAATCTTCCCCTGCTGAATCAAGTTGTGCATCGCCCACACGGTTTCTTCAATTGGCGTGCTTTTGTCGGGTCGATGGCAAAAGAGCAAATCGATATAATCGACTTGCAAGCGCTTCATTGCTCCATGGCACCCTTCGACAATATGCTTGCGCGACAATCCCCGCTGGTTGGGCTTGGCATCACCCAATCCGAAAAACACCTTGCTGGAAACCAGGTAGGAGGAGCGATCCCATTGCAGCTTCTGGAGGATGTTACCCATCACAATCTCCGATTTACCACGGGCGTAGATTTCGGCATTATCAAAAAAATTCACCCCGGCCTCATAGGCGGTAATCATGAGCTCCTCAGCCGTTTGGTCGCTGATTTGCTTGCCAAAGGTGAGCCATGATCCGAGCGAAAGGGCGCTCACTTGCACTCCCGCATTCCCCAGTCTTCTGTATTCCATACATCTGTGTTTTAGGTCGCAAAGATAATCACATCCGCCGTCGCTAAAAAGTTATCTTTGCGCTATGGAAACGGTGCTTTTCAAGGACTTGGGACTGGTCGATTACAAACAGACCTGGGACTACCAGGAGTCGCTGTTGGGAGCCATTGTGGCAGCTAAATTGGCAGCCAGGGATCATTCCGAATCGGCTCCTAACCCTACGCAACACCATCTGCTTTTCTGCGAACATCCTCACGTTTATACATTGGGCAAAAGTGGCAAGGAAGACCATCTGTTGCTAGACGAGCAACAATTGAGTCAGAACAACGCCGTTTTCTACAAGATTAATCGGGGCGGCGATATCACCTACCACGGTCCTGGACAAATCGTGGGATATCCCATTTTGGATCTTGATCGGTTCTTCAACGACATCCATCGTTACCTGCGCTATCTGGAAGAAGCCGTGATACGAACGCTGGCTGATTATGGTATACAGGCATCACGCATTGAAAAGCTTACTGGCGTTTGGGTGGATGCCGATAACCCTGCAACTGCTCGCAAGATTTGTGCCTTCGGGGTACGATGCAGTCGTTGGGTCACCATGCATGGATTTGCTTTCAATGTCAATGTGAATTTGGATTACTTCAATCACATCATTCCGTGTGGCATTTCAGATAAGGCCGTTACTTCCCTCAACAAGGAGCTCGGAAGGGAAATGGATATGGAAGAAGTAAAAGACAAGCTCAAAAAACATTTGTCGGATGTTTTCCAGTTCGAGCTCATTACAGACCAAACACAACACGCATAATCATTCCCATGCTTAAGCAACGAATCAAGTGGTGGCAAATCCTTATCCTGATAGTAGTGATGGGCAATGCCGTGCTTTACTTTTCCGGCAAATGGTATTACTACAAGGCCCTTGTTTACAACTACGTTGATATAGATGACCTTGAACTGTTCGCTCATCGTACCATTGAGGAGGGAGCTCCTCAGACATGGGCCATCGGCAGCGACTATAATCAGGCAGCAGTGTCGGATACCTTACAACGTACCATAGATCGATACAGGACGGTTGCTTTTTTGGTGATCAAGGATGATTCTATCCGAATGGAACAATATCACGATGGTTACTCGGACTCATCCTTGTCCAACTCTTTTTCCATGGCCAAGAGCGTGATAGGCTTGTTGGTTGGTGCGGCGTTGGATGAAGGCAAAATCAAAAGCCTCGATCAACCAGTGTATGAGTTTTATCCGGAATACAACCACGGCGACAACCGCATGCTCACCATCCGGCATCTGTTAACGATGAGTTCAGGTTTGGATTATGATGAATCCTATACCAGCCTGACCAGTCCGACCACCCGCGCTTATTACGATACCAAGTTGCGCCAGCAGATGAATGACCTGTGCGTTAAGGAGGATCCAGGAAAAAAATTTGAGTATCGAAGTTCCGATACGCAAGTGCTGTCATATGTGTTGAAGGCGGCAACAGGCAAGACGGTTAGTGAATATGCATCCGAAAAACTTTGGAAACCCATGGGTGCCGAATACGATGCGCAATGGAGCTTGGATCATGAGCAAGGTGATGAAAAGGCATATTGCTGCATATATTCCAACGCACGCGACTTTGCCCGCATCGGCAAGTTGATGTTGAACGGCGGAAGGTGGAACGGAAAACAACTGATCGCTGAAACGTATATCCGCGAGTCATTGACCCCTGCCCCGTTACTCGATGGTGATAAGCCCAATACGGAATATGGTTATCAATGGTGGATCCATGAACAAGAAGGCACGAAGGTGTATTATGCGCGTGGCATATTGGGTCAATACATATTTGTGATCCCTTCAGCAAAAATAATCATTGTCCGATTGGGGCATGAAAGAGGGGAGAAGGATGCATCTGGCACCCCGTTGGACCTTCCTGTTTACATCGGCGAGGTGTTGAAAATGTATGGCAGTAAAAATTAAATCGAAAATCGAACATCCAGTATGCTGAAAGATATTCCTGAAATTAAAGTGGAGGATTTGGCCTTGGCCGTGGTTCCTGATTTGGGTGAGGATGAGGCGCCGCATGAGTTTACCGTTTGGGATGTGTTTCTCATCAATCTCAAAAAGCAACAGATTCATGGCGTTCTGGTGACCTCCAGGGGATATGGCAGTCACGAAGGACAGGAAGTCAAGACTTCCGTGTTGCGTCACTTCTTTGATTACATCGACCCCATGAGCGCCGTACGAGTGGAGCCGATCGACCGTCAGGTATTTGGGTTGAATAACGAGTATTGGGTTAGTTTTTATATCGGGAGCACCATTTACGATAAGAAATATCTGTTCCTACCGGAGACCATCATGGAAGAAAATTTTTCCAATATCCCTGTGATAGACAAGATGGGGGTGATGATTCGGTAAGCCGGTTGAACTGACATGGGTATTTGGTAATCCCGTGGCACCTTTTTACATTTGACCAAACCCTCAATCACATTTCTATGGGATTCACCATCGCTATTTCCAACTATCGCACACCATTCGCCAGCAATTGGTGGGTCAAAGGATTTCTTGTTTTTTTCTTGGCGGTCTGGATCAGTACATTCATCGGCACTACCGATATGGCGAACTGGATGTTGGAGAATGCCTTCACTTTCATTTTTACGATGTTCCTTTTTGTAACATATCGAAAATACCAGTTCAGTGATTTGTCGTATTTGCTCATTTGTGTTTACATGTGTCTGCATGTGTATGGTTCCAAATACACCTATGCGGAGAATCCGTTCGGCTATTGGCTGATGGAGACCTTTGACACCTCACGCAATCATTACGATCGAATTGTACATTTTTCGTTTGGCTTTCTGCTGGCTTATCCCATGCGGGAGCTCTTCTTACGCTGGCTGAAGTACCCACCGAAGGCATCATGGGTGTTACCCATCGAAATCACCATGTCGGTGAGTGCGTTTTATGAGTTGATAGAATGGGCGGTAGCCGATATTTTTTTCAAAGCCCAGGGCGCTGCTTATTTAGGCACACAAGGAGACGTTTGGGATGCGCAAAAGGATATCTTTCTGGCTTTCTTGGGAGCGATCATAGCCACTACGATCGTGACCACTATCAAAAGGACTTTCAAGATCTACGAAGACGACCATCATTAGGTCAATCAGACAATATGTTTCACCCGCGGTCTTGACACAACTCCACCAATACGCCATTCGTTCCTTTAGGATGTAAAAAGCAAACCAGTTTGTTATCGGCGCCGGGTTTGGGTTCTGAATTGAGTAAGTTGAACCCTTCCGCCTCCAGCCTTTTCATCTCTGCTCGGATATCTTTAACGGCGAACGCAATATGGTGAATGCCTTCGCCACGTTTTTCAATGAATTTTGCAATCGGACTATCTGGCGAGGTGGCTTCCAGCAACTCGATCTTGCTATCACCGGTTTTGAAAAACATGGTCATCACGCCTTCGCTTTCAACACCCTCCGTTTTGTACGGCGCTTGTCCCAGTAAGCGTGCATAGGTATCTCCCGAGGCTTTCAGGTTTTTAACTGCAATGCCGACATGTTCGATTTTTTCCATGATACCAATTTTGGCCGGGGGGGTCGATTGACAATATGTTTTTTAAACGGGGGCTACCCGCCCCTCCCCAATTCAAAATTAACCATTGGCCATGTTACTTCAAATTTTCGGCTTACAGTTAAACGTTTAATTCGGTTCGGATGGGCTGTTTGTCGCTGAATGGTTTATTCAAACTATTACAATAGTCAACGAAAAAATAGGCTAACCGTCTTGTTTTAAACCCTTTGAAAAAACATGGTGGCAACCCGGTTGATTGCTGTTTGGCGTAATTTTGCAAACAACCAATAAGGTTATCGCTGTATGGATTTCGAAATTCTCCTCTCCAACCTCACCAACCCCACCTTGTTGTTTTTCGTGTTGGGGATTTTGGCCACCACCATCAAGAGTGATTTGGAGATCCCTCCCTCATCGAGCAAGTTTATTTCCCTATACCTGTTATTTGCCATCGGCTTCAAAGGCGGACAGGAATTGGCTTTGACACCTTTTACAAGTGAGATTTTCTACTCCATAGTATTCGGCATCGCCATTTCCGCATTGATTCCGCTCTACACCTTTTTCATTCTTAAAAGAAAAATGTCGATGAGCAATGCCGGTGCGGTAGCAGCCACCTACGGATCAGTGAGTGCGGTCACGTTTGTATCGGCCGTCTCTTTTTTGGAAACCCATGAATTGGATTTCGGAGGCCACATGGTGGCCATCATGGCCTTGATGGAGTCGCCCGCCATCATCATCGGTGTCATCCTCATGATGCGGTATGATGATGAACTTCGAACGTCCGGCAATTTGAAGGAGACCGTTAAACATTCCTTTACCAATGGCAGTGTATTGCTCATTCTTGGCAGTTTGATCATCGGGTTGATTGCCGACACCAAACAAGCCGAGGGCATCAAGCCTTTCACCACGGACATCTTCAAAGGTTTTTTAGCTATTTTCTTATTGGAAATGGGCATGGTTACCGCCAAACGTTTCGGTGCGTTTCGTCAATACGGATGGTTCCTGAGCGCTTTCTCCATTATCATCCCCGCCATAAACGGATGCGTGGTGGCATGGGCTAGCGGCCTCGTGACGGATGATGTGGGCAATCGGTTCATGTTCGCCATTTTGGCAGCAAGCGCCTCTTATATTGCGGTGCCTGCAGCCATGCGCATAGCGGCACCCAAGGCTGACCCGGGACTTTATATCCCGATGGCGTTGGGATTGACATTCCCATTCAATATCACGGTGGGTATGCCGTTGTATTTCGCCATTGCCAACACGGGATAGGTGTTTTACCTTTAAACCCCAGATACATCATTGACACCATTAACCTCAATATGATGCAATCAAAGTTTATAATCGGCATAAACCATTTCATTGCATTGGTGATCGCTCTATGGTGTAGCATCCAACCTTCCAATGCTCAAACCCAACCTAGCATTGGGTTAAGCTCGTTGCCTGCGGCTGCGGACTCCATTTGTGTCATACCGGTGTATACGGGTAACTTCAACAATACCGGCTTTCAATCAGGCGATACGGTGCCTGATTTTACGCTTTACGACATCAATGGTGATGCTTTTCAACTTTCCAACGAGTTGTCGTCTGGGGTACCGGTTCTTTTGATATCGTCTTCGCTTACATGTCCCGTATTCCGGGGTAAAATACCCTTGATCAACCAGATGGATTCTATCTATGGGGGCTTGGTCAAGATTCTTGTCGTATACACCGTAGAGGCGCATCCGGAAATTGATATCAGCCCTTACAGCGGCAACGTATGGACCACCGGTCAGAACTTCTCTCAAAACATTTTATTCCGTCAACCCGTAACCTATGGTCAGCGTGTTCAAATGGTGGATACGCTTTTAGACCTGTATCCCTTGAATGTTGATGTGTTAGTGGACGGACCATGTAACAATTGGTGGCTCAATTACGGACCGGCACCCAACAATGCGTATCTGATCCGATCCGATGGCATGGTGGTTGCCAAACATCCATGGTTCAATCAGGCTCCATTGAACATGTATTGTAGCATTGACAGCTTATTGGGTTATAACTCGGGCATGTGCTCGACATTTGGAAACAACGGTGTGTTTGATTTCGATTTGGACGTCGATAGCACAGAGGCGGGTCTGCCTTTGCAAACCCTGGCTATACACGCCACTTTGACCAATCTTTCTACCACCGATAACGTGGTGATGGATATCATCAAGCGACAAGTGAATGTACCTGCTGGATGGCAGACCGCCTTGTGTTCGGATATCTGTTACGCCAGCAATGTGGATTCGGTACGCATCACTTTGTCTCCATCAACCTCGCAACCGTTCACCTTTTATTTTTACACGGATGCAGTGCCTGGCCAAGGCATGACTAGGGTGCTGTTCAGAAATGCCAATAATCCTAACAACCGGTTTTTCCAGGGCTTTTACGGCTACACGAACCAAACCGGAGTGGAGGAGAATCTCATCTCCTCTCCGCTGATTTACCCCAATCCAGCTACAGAGTCAATTTCCGTGGGAGCGGCTACGTTCACACAGTTGCCAATGGCTTACGAAATCATCACGGCACAAGGTAAAGAAATCGAATCGGGATTTTGTAACGGAACGGTTTCCGTTAAAAATTACCCAAATGGCCTCTACATTTTGAAATTATCCTTTGCAGGAAGAATCCATCATCTGACATTTGCCGTTTCAAAGTGATTGTGAAAAATAAAATATCGAGTGATTATTAAGCAGGTATCCTTACTTTTAAATTCCCCAAAAGAAAAATTCAAGTTGTTTATAAATTATTTTCGGCATTAAATTATCTAAATGGGTTTGGGAAATTCCTGGGTTGTTTGTAATTAAGTGTTTTTTTAAAAAGGTATGAATATGAGTAAATCAGCGAAAAGTGTTTTTAATTTTTGGGATATATTTAGCTTTTAGCGGACTGATGCTTTTGCTAGTGCCCAATGCTTTAATAACTCCATTTGGCATAGAGCCAACGAATGAGGTTTGGATAAGACTTTCGGGGATTTTATTAATGGCTCTGGCAGTATACTATTATCTCGGGGCGAAGTATGAAATCACCGTGATCATGAAGGCAACAGCTTTTATTCGCTTATCAATTATTTTTTTCTTTTCCGCGTTTGCTTTTTTTAATCTGGTCTCACCGAACATCATATTTTTTTCCGCCGTAGACTTTTTGGGAGGTATTTGGACGCTGCTCATGTTGAATAAAGAAGGACACTTCGCACAACGGAAATAAATCGATTTTCAAAAAACGAAAGCACTAAAAAATGCCACCGGCTCTGACCACCAAGGTCTGTTTTGTGATTGGAAAACGTATTTGTAATATTCGAAAAGGAAGTGCTATGATTAAAATTCATAGCAAAATGTTCAACCTTTCGGATTAGCTCAAAAGATTAAGTCAGAACGGTTGCTCTATCTGCCGGCGATGTTTCTGCATAGCCACTTAGCTCATGAAAGCGATCCATCAGTAATATATGGGGCAGGGTGATGATCGAAAGAAACATGAAGCCGATGCCGGTTTGTGCAGCCATGGAGCTGTCTTTTAAAAAGTACAAACCAATGAAGATGCCGGCCAGACTCGCAATTGTATAGGGTGCAACATTGACCAGGTGTTGGATGATGCCGTAGTTCAACTTGTTTTTTTTCATAAAATCGATCTGCTTCACCATGGATGGTATGGCATGCCATAAGGAAAAGTAAACGGCAAACCCCACTAGCAATGGCGTTGAAATGAACACGGTCAACAGGATGGCCCAATGCATCAACTCTTGTAGTCCGTGGCTTAACTCCATGTTTTTGGTGGCCAACAACGCTAACAAGTAAATTCCATAAATTCCTCCTGTCCCATATGCCAACATTCGACAGGTTTCGAAGTTCACGGCCATGTCGATCTTGTTTCCTAACAATGTTTTGATGATGGGCCATGCGGCTTCCATATCAGCTAGTAGCGGAGTGGCCAATACAAATACCCCTGACATGAAGAAGGAGTAATATTTTACGGAATTCGATCTCCATTTGATTCCGGCCAGGTTTTCTTGTCCGAAATGATAGAATGAAACAAGGATGAATATCAAAAATGAGATATGGGGAAACAAATACCAAAGGAATCCGTAGCCAGCCATTACACCCAGGTAGGCCGCATAGAATCGTAATCTGAGTTGCTTTTGTTGAACGGCCGATTTTTTAATCAGGGCAAAAAACAACAAGTGGTCGGTGGCGCCATGTGGAATGCCCACCAGGCAAATCAGGGCGATTGAAAAAAGGAAAAATCCATGATCGCTTAACGCGGATGTAAATACGCTTAAAATGATTACGGCCAGTGTTAAGGTTCTTCTGATATGGATTTCCATGTTGGAGATGATTTGGGACTGAAACGTTAGTCGTTGTTTACATTCAACAAGCCTTTGCTTCTGTCATCAGCAAGCTTATACATCCAATTAAGCCAATGATAAATCAGTCTAAAAAAATTAAAGCCGTATGTTCATGAAGTTTTTAGAACATACGGCTTTAAAGGTTTTACAAGATTAGTCTTCAGAGCGGGTTAACGCATAGATAACCAAACCAAATCCGATTTTATTTACAGCATCGGCGATGTTATAAACGATATCCATGGCATGCGATGCAGCTGCAGGGTCAGCAACCAATTGGATGCCGAACAATCCACCTGGAGTGCCCAAGATATATCCCAATGGATAGATGGCCCAACCAACGAGGACGAACCATGCCAAAGTACGGGTTGCCTTAGCCACTTGTGGTCCGGCGTTGTTAGCCAATTTAGCTACCTCACCAAACCAGATCAGGTACACGATGTAGAAGTAAGCGGCGCCGGAGATCACACCCCACAATACGCTGCTGTCACGATCGATGGTCTCGCCGAAATAACCGGTAACCAACATCACCAGGGAAGCTGCAATCAGTTTCCAGAGCAACGCGATTTTAGCACCAGCCTTGCGGGTGATCAAATAGAATTCCACACACATCAACGGCACGGTAAGTATCCAATCTACATACCGGAAAAAGGTTGGAGACTCACCTGTTTCCAGATTATAGCCTCTCATGTAATAATAGTGTACTGCCGCGATGAAGGTGATCAGACCTGATACCAATACGGAGGTACGCCATTTTTGCGACGTGTTGCTCAACTCAAAGAAGAAGAACACAGAAGCCGCCATCATAGCCATGGTACCTATGAAGAAGGTAAAGGCTACGTAGTTGTCACTACCAATTGTTAAATGTTCCATTTTGTTAAAGTTTTAGATTAAGACATTTCAACAAAACGAAAATCTAAATTGTTTTACTGATTTTTGACATAAACCCTGACAATTCCTTTAAAAGATTGGACTATTGCCTTAAAAATATTTTTTGTAGTTGGATGTGGAATCTGGTTTCATTAGCCATCTAATGTCCATTGCATCGTAGTCATCAGGTGCTCAACGGACCAATTCACTTAAAAACCAATAACATGAGAAAGCTCATCATTTCAATCGCTTGGCTGTTATCAGCCACCATCGCATTCGCTACCGAGAAACCTGTTAAATCAACGGTGGAACGCGTCACCGTATTTACACAAGGCGCACAAGTCTTCCGATCCGCCAACATAACTGCAGGTTCAGGCATCACCCATTTGGTATTTACCGGCATCACCCAGGACATCAACCCGCAAAGCATTCAGGCTGGAGGTAAAGGTTCTTTTATCGTGACTGACGTCAAGCATCGCATCAAATACCCCGAACCAATCAAGCAAAAGCCGGTACCCAAGGAAGTCACCGCTGAAATCGAGAGCTTGGAAGACACGCTGACGGAGCTTGGTTTCCGAAAGTTTGAAATCGAAGATCGGTTAGCCGCTTATCAATTGGAGAAAGACATGATTTGGAAGAACAAGTTGACCAAAGGAGAAGGCAAAAGCGACTCATTGGAAGTGTTGATTGGCGCCATGGATTTTTTTCATAAAAGGCTTGGTGAACTGAACACCCTCATCGGCAAAGCCAAAAGGGAACAGTTTAAAAACAACACCGCCATCAACGAAACCAACACCAGGCTGCAAGAGCTTAGGGCGTATAAACAAGATACGGATCCGGATAAACCGTATGTGGCCGAAAACCAAGTCGTGGTGACCATCAGTGCTGATGCACCCGCCTCCGGCACGGTTGAAATCAGTTACATGGTATCAGGAGCGGGTTGGACTCCATCCTATGATTTGCGCGCCACAAACACTACAGAGCCCATCAAGATTCTATATAAGGCCAATGTGTTTCAAAGTACGGGTGAGGATTGGAAAAATGTTCGAATGAAGCTCAGCACTTCCAATCCCAATCGCAGCCATATCAAACCCTCACTGCCTATATGGTATATCAATTATTACACCGCCACCCGACAGGTTACCATTGCCGGTTCCGCCAGGGGTGCAAGACCGCAATCCACAGACAATGCAAACTATATTTCCGGTGAAGAAGAACGGGCTTTATCCAAACAACTGAGCGATCTCTCTCCGGCACAATCTGCAGCCAATTATTCCCAAATGGTAGAGACCATGGCCAATGTGGAGTTCGACATCAAGTTGGATTATGATGTTCCATCCGATGGCATCAGTCACATGGTGGCCATCAAATCCGAGAGCCTGCCAGCCAAATACATCCATTATCTCGTTCCCAAAGTCGAGAGTGAAGCCTTCTTGTTGGCGCGTGTCACTGGATGGGAAAACCTGAACCTGTTACCCGGCAGTGCCAATCTGTTTTACGACGGCACGTATGTGGGACAAACCGTCATCAATCCAAATGTCATCAACGACACGCTCGATCTGGCCATGGGTCGCGACAACGCCATCACGGTGACCCGCACCCGACTGAAGGATAAGGAAGGCAATAAGCTGTTGGGTCCTGAAATCACACGCACCATTTCCTACGAATTGCGCGTGAAAAGCAACAAAAGCAAACCGATCAACTTGGTGATGGAAGATCAAATCCCTGTTTCCAACAACAAGGATATCAAGGTCGAAATAAAGGACGAGGGTAAAGCCGATTATAATCTGGCAACGGGAGGATTGAGATGGGATATGAAACTGGATGGCCTTACCACCAAATCCGTCAAATTCGTTTACGAAGTCACACACAACAAGGATATGCCTTTGAGCATGTATTGATGATCACGACTTTGTTTTTCGAGCCGCATGGTTGGTCCACCGTGCGGCTTTTTAATTTTTTCTCATTCACTACCTTTATGTGAAAATTATTGGCCATGTCACCAAGCATCAAAAACATCATCTCAGTGGTTGTAGGCCTCTTCGCCGGTGGCACTTTAAACATGGTGATCCTCGGAATCAACGGTACGCTGATTCCCCTTCCTCCAGGTGCGGATGTTTCTAGCCCTGAGGGATTGGCTCAATCCATCCTGCTGTTTGAGCCCGTTCATTTTTTGGCTCCGTTCCTCGCACACGCCGTTGGCACATTAGTGGCCGCCTGGGTCGCAACGAGGTTTGCCTCTGCACCAAATTTGTTCCTTTCCATGATTCCTGGAATCTTGTTTTTCCTGGCGGGAACCTACATGGCTGTCGATTTAAAAGCACCTTTATGGTTTGAGGCATTGGACCTGACTTGCGCCTATATCCCCATGGCATGGATTGGCTATACAATCGTTTCAATGGGACGCAAAAAACCTTCATGAGCCCCAATCATTCGGTCTTGTTTTCGTCGTTGGGAGATGGCGTGATCGTTTGATTTTCTTGGATTCGCCAATAGGCATCGGGGCCATCTTCCACCTCCGCGTCATTTGAAAAATCCCAACTGTACAACGGTCGCTGAGGGCCCTGTTTGCGGAAGGAAATAGACATCAGCAGTCCAGCCAATGAACCGAACAAATGTCCCTCCCACGAAATCTTTTCAACGAACGGCAACAGACCCCACACCAATCCCCCGTATAAAAACACAACTAACATGGAGAAGGCCATTAAACGTGTGTCTTTCCGATAAACACCGCTAAAAAAAAGGAAAACGGTTAGGCCATATACTAGCGTGCTGGCTCCTACATGGTAGGAGGGCCTTCCTCCAAGCCACAACCAAAAGCCGCTCAGCAAGTAAACCCATAAGAACACCTTGAATGCCAACGTGGGATAGAAATACCGCATTCCGGACAACAATATGAGGAGCGGAATGGCATTCGAAAGCAAATGTTCCCAATCGCTGTGCAACAAGGGCATGCAAAGTATGCCCCTTAAACCCGATGTTTTACGGGGAAATACGCCGTAGTCTGATAAACTTACTTGGGCCAGCCATTCATAGCCCTTAACGGAAAACAGCAACAGCACCAATACCAATCCGGGGAGAAAACTTCGGATGATCAGTTTGAGGTCCTTGTTGGCAGCCATCTAACAAAGGTCAGCGATTCGTGCGAATGTTGGGTAAATTTGCGCCATGAAATTTGAAAAGCACACGGTATTGGCAGGCCACTCGGGATCAGTATACTCCTTGTTACCCTTCGGAGCCGCTGGATTATTTACCGGCGGAGGCGATCGATTGGTGGCCCAATGGGATTTGAACCATCCTGAAGAGGGGATGATGCTGGCCAAGACCAACGACATCATTTATTCACTTTTGCAGATACCTGATGGACCGCTGTTGGTAGGACAAGCCGCCGGCGGCATTCATGTCATTGATACGGTTGCTCGAAAGGAGGAAAGGCTGTTGCAATACCATCGTGCCGGCATTTTCAACATGATGCATCTGCCCGCAAGCAACACCATTTTGACCCTTTCCGGTGACGGCGAGTTAGGCGTTATGAATGATCAGGATTTGTCTCTACAAAAGATTTATACCTTGGGGGGAGGAAAGCTCAGGGCTATATCCATTCAACTTGAAAAAGGACTTGTGGCCATTGGATCTGGTGATGGAAGGGTACGTATTTTTTCCCTTACGGGGATGGAAGAGTTGGTCGCATGGCAAGCCCATACCGAACAGTATTCCGTCAACGCAGTATGCTTTTCTCCGGACGGAAAATGGTTGCTCACGGGTTCCAGGGATGCCCATTTGAAAGTTTACGATATCAACAACGGATTTGCGTTGGTGAAGGATATCCCTGCCCACAACTATGCCATTTATGCTATTGAATATAGTCCGGATGGAAGTTGCTTCGCCACCGCCAGCCGTGATAAAACCATCAAGATTTGGGACCCGCATAGCCTGGAGGTTTTGCAAAGGATCGACAAGGAGCGGGAGGGTGGACACGTGAATTCCGTCAACAAGTTGGTTTGGCATCCACATAGCAGTCAGCTCATTTCCGCTTCGGATGACCGGTCTGTTTTGGTATGGAATCGAGTCGATTGAATTTCTTACATTTGAATGCCGAGCATATGGAATTCCGGAAATCTTAAATTTCATACCCAATCGTCCCTCGCAGTAGTGCTGACCACACTGCAGGGTTTAATCGTAAATCATAAATCCCTTGAATCCAAATCTCGATCCATCCACTACTTCCCAACAGGGTATCGACAAGGAATTGGAGAAAGTGCTTCGCCCTGTTGAGTTCGGTGATTTTACCGGACAGGACAAGGTGGTGGAGAATTTGATCGTCTTCGTGCAGGCTGCACAAAAGCGATCTGAATCATTGGACCATGTCTTGTTGCATGGACCTCCCGGCCTTGGCAAAACCACGTTGGCCAACATCATCGCAAATGAATTAGGTGTCAACATTCGTGTCACATCGGGTCCGGTTTTGGATAAGCCTGGCGACTTGGCCGGATTGCTCACTAACCTGGAGCCTAACGATGTTTTGTTCATCGATGAGATCCATCGATTGAGCCCAGTGGTGGAGGAGTATCTCTATTCTGCCATGGAGGATTTCCGAATCGACATCATGATTGACAGTGGCCCTAAC
>JBMTLM010000002.1:0-22549 GCA_049431185.1 Bacteroidia bacterium
ACTGCCACCGTCAGCTCCCTTTCCCTGACAAATACCGGAGATAAAATCGCTCTCCGCAATGAAAACGGCGTTTCAATAGACTCCGTTATGTATACAGATGATTGGTATGCCGATCCTGGCAAAGCCGATGGAGGATTTTCCTTGGAGCGAATCGATTCCCAAATCATGTGTATGGTGGCTTCCAACTGGCGCGCATCCGATTCGCCTGCGGGCGGTACGCCCGGAACAGTGAACAGTGTGCAAGGAACCTTGATGGACGAGGACCCACCTATGCCGCTTTTCGCCTATTGTCCGGACTCAACAAACATCATCGTTGTTTTTTCTGAGCCCATAGACCTTTCCTCCTTATGGACTAATCCATCAATAGAACTACCCGCCCCCTTAATGATGCTTTCTGCAACCGCGGTGAATGATATTGGCACCCGAATATCCCTTGGTATTCATCCAGCCATCTCAGATAATGTTATTTACAACTTGGATATCGTGGGCATCAAAGATTGTTCCGGAAACATCATCACTCAAAAAACAACGTTACCGTTCGCAAGAAAAGACACTACATATGCCGGTAACATTATAATCAATGAGGTCCTATTCAATCCACGAGAGGAAGGTTATGACTTTGTGGAACTTTACAACAACTCCGACCGTGTTGTGGCCATATCTGAACTGTCGTTGGCCCCCGTATCCATTCAAACCGGCAACAGTGGAGTTAAGCTTCCCATTGCTGAAGAAGAGCGCTTTTTATATCCCGGATCGTTCTTGTTGGTTTCAGAGAACACCGAGGCCGTATCGAAGCAGTATTCAACCGCCTTTCCAATTTCGTTTCAACAAACTGCCAGCATTCCTGCCATGAACATTGATGAGGGTATGATCGCTTTATACGCTGACACCTTGGAGCTGGACCGCGTTTATTATCATGAGGATTATCACCATCCCATGTTGATAGACCGTAAAGGTGTTTCATTGGAACGAATCCATCCAGACAGACAATCCTTAGATCAAAACTCGTGGCATTCTGCTTCCGTTGACCAAGGTGGTGCATCGCCTGGTTTCAAAAACACCCAATACCTGCATCTGAAACCTCCATCAAAATGGGTTTCGGTGTTTCCTGAAATGTTTTCTCCGGATAATGATGGATACCATGATGTCGTGCATTTCCAAATCAATCCACAAAACAATGGATCGTTAGTCAATCTACACATTTTGAACACCGCGGGTCAATTGGTTTTCAACTACGAAAAAAGCCGTATGAGTACGGCATCGGATGTGGTCACTTGGAACGGCATCACCGACCGCGGCGAATGGGCGCCTCCCGGCATTTACATTGCAGTATTTGAGCTGTTTCATCTAAAAGGCGAGGTAAAACAAGAGCGCCTTGTGTTTGTGCTTGCCCAAAAAATAGATTAAGAACTATTGTGTCAGGCTCCGATGCGAACCGAGGTCATCGTTAACGAACCGGCCAATGCTTTATCATTAAACAACCGCACCTCATCCTTCGACCCTTGCATGGCCAACGTGTAAAGCAAAGGCAAAAAGTGCTCAGGGGTTGGTATGGCCAATTCAAAGGCTTTTCCTTGCGACCGATAGTTGATCAACGGATCATGGTTACCTGATAGGATGTTTTTTCGCATGGAAGCCGCAGCCTCCTTTGCCCAATCAAATGCAAAAGAGGTATCATTGAGCCTGTCCCATGCGACAAGACCGAGGTTGTGAACCATATTTCCGCTTCCTATGATCAACACACCTTTGTCACGCAATAGTGATAACTCCTTGGCTAATTCGTAATGATAGGCGGCAGGCTTGGTCCGATCGAGGCTCAATTGTATCACAGGTATGTTTGCCTGCGGATATAGGTGTTTGATTACGCTCCAGGCCCCATGATCTAGTCCCCAATGGTCTTTATCGAGTCCGATGCTGGTTTGCTGTACAAGTCTTTGGGTTTCTTCCGCTAATGCGGGACTGCCGGGAGCCGGATATTGAACCTCATAGAGGGCTTTGGGAAATCCACCAAAGTCATGAATGGTACGAGGCTGAGACATGGCGGTAACCAAGGTGCCCACTGTTTCCCAATGAGCGGAAACGCACAATATGGCCCTTGGTGTAGGAATGGTTTTAACGATTTGCCGAAATCCGGCTACGAACTCATTTTCCTCAATGGCATTCATCGGACTTCCATGACCGAGAAACAAAACCGGCATTCTGGAAGTGGCATCCAACTGTTTGGAGAATCCATATAGTCCTTTCAGGTCCATCACAGATGCACCCAAGGGTAGAGCCGCAAAAAGTTTTAAAAAATCCAAGCGATTCATTCGGGACAAATTTAAGTGTGTATTGTTCATGAGTCAAGTAACAGCTGATGAGTAAAGCGGCCCCACCATCAAGGAAAATGAACGAACCTGTTTACGGCCGCTTTCACAATATTATACAACGTAGAAACTCGGCATGATAAAAAGCAATACCACCTGTGGGCGACATTGAAGGTTGCTAAACAATGTACTGATAGCTGTTACTGTTCAAGCAGCAGGCCGTTATTAAACAATCAATCACCATAAATCTCAAAATAATCCTCGGGGTCTGTGGCCAAATATTCCATTTCCGCATCAAACATTCGTTCAATCAGTCTCAAAACCTTTTGCTGTTCCGTCGATTCGGGCAGTGCCTGATTTGCTATCAATTGCAAGATGGTCTCTTGGGTTTTTGAAAGGAACGCCAGCTCCGCCTCTTTGCGTGTTTCCAAAATTATTTTTTCAAAGTCTTCTTGTAGTGACATGTTTGATTTTTTTAAGCTGTTGAATCAAAAATACAACCGTTTACCTATGATTTCAATTAATTTACCAAAATATCAAAGGTGAGCATCCGGTATGTTTTAAATTGTGAATACACTTCGGATTCGTTCCGTTCGGTCGCAACCCGGGTTCCCCATCCTCCCGCTGGTAAGCTGACCATTCCTCTCCCAATTATGGGATTTTGGTTTTAGTCCCGATCCACTTTCGTGGGTCGGGCTTTTATTTTGAAATGCAAAAGCCCCGGAGTTACGGCTCCGAGGCTTGTGGCAGGGATTGTAGTACCCTTTACTGATTTGTTGATCGGGGCTTCATAGTCAGTGCATAGAAGACCACAATGCCCACAACGGTCAGGATGAAAGATGCAATCATCATGATTCCGGGTTCTTCGTGTGATAAGAAAGCCCTTCTGAAAGGAAACAGGATGATGAAAAAGGCCAGTAATACTGCGGATATGCGACGTGCGTTCATGTGTTTGAAGTTTAATTGTTCGATTACGATTCAAAGGTATGCTCGCTAAAAACGACGGCCCATGATTGCCATCAGCCGTCGCATATGACACATATCACCATAAGGTGATAGCGTTTCATGACCCCATATCAATGTTTCACCACCAAAAAGCGCCCATTGACCAAATTGCACACCTTTCCGCAAAGAGTCAACCTAATTTGCTTTCAAATAACAATCACCATGGCTACCCAATTGACAGCAGCTGAATTCAACCTTCTCACCAACGATGAAAAATCCTGGTATCTGTGGCATGGAGCCGCCTTTCTGATGGCTTATCGCACCCAATCACATCGGGTAAACCTGTTTCACCTCAACGATTACTATATCGAACTTTGGTATAACACCGAGACCAACCGAATCGACAAAATCTTTGCTTTCAGAACCATCGAACTCTTGGAACCGTTTCTCAATTACATCGAGTTGGATGCGCCGGTAATGAAATAACCCTCTACGAACATCCCTAAAAACGCCTAGCGCCCTGTTAAAGGGCGCTTTTTTATTTTAATCAAGTCGCTGTTAGCAAACAGCTTATGTACCGGAAAAAAGTTTGGCACGCATTTGGTTATGGATATGCCATGTTTAACCCTTAAATAATGGAGGACAGCAAAATGAAAAAAGCACTACTCATCATCGCCTTGCTCTTTGCCTCCGCGCGTATCTACGCATCACACGCGGGTTCAGAGCTACACATCAGGATGTTTGACAACTCCTGGTTTACCGTTGCCATCGACCATCAACGCTTCAACGAGCCGGTTACACGATTCCATTTGAACCGCGTTGCTCCTGGGACCCGATACATTACCATTACCAAGGTGAGTCCAAGAAACGGCCACGGTGGTTACGGCTCCATCCGACACCTGGTTGTGTTCAGCGGATATGTCGATATCCCTGCGGCATCCGATGTTCGAGCCATGGTTGATCGGGCAAACCGTTTCCGGATTAACCGAGTTGAGCATTTGTTTGCATCCGCACCCGTTCAACCATTTCCCGTATGCAACATACCCCCAACCGTTGCCACTTGTGCGCCTGCTTCCTACCACATGGATGATTACGCCTTCAGCGGGTTGGTAAGCACTATTCGAAACATGGATTTTGAAAGCAGTCGCATGGCAGTTGTGAGAAACGCCATTGCCACCAATCATTTCTCAGCCAGACAGGTTGCAGATTTAATGCGGTTGATGACTTTCGACTCTAGCCGATTGGAGGTGGCCAAATGGGCTTATGCCAAAACCATCGATAGGGAAAACTATTGGGTGGTGTACGACCTCTTCACTTTTGAAAGCAGCATCGTTGAGCTGAATCAATACATCAACCGGGCCTGACCCGTAAGTCGGACCTGACCAACGAAGCGGACCCGTAAGTCCGCTTTTTTTAATTGTTGAACAACATGTTCACCGCCTGCTTTTTCACATACGCGGCCAACCGATTGGTGTCGTTCACAAAACCAATTTGCCTGATGATTTTGTTTTGAACCACCACCTCTACATAACGCCCATACAATTCATACAGTGCGCAAGTGTGGTCGCGACGCTTCCTCAGTGCGATGAAGTTCCCTTCGGCCAACAATAGCTCAGCCCTGGTTTCGAGGTCTTCTGATAGAAATTTTCCGATGTCCATGTAGGCTTTTACCCCAGATGATTCAAATGGTTTTTAAAATTTCAACCAAAATCTTACATGATCATTTCAAATTAATCCAATTGAAACCCGTTCATGTTGCTGATAAAAAGAGACTTATGCGAAGATTCCCGTGTTCATAAGTCGAATGGCGCATAAGCCAAGCCTTTAGGGATATTCATATTTTTACGCCGTATAAACCAAAAACCAAAATGATGATGAAAACAAAAAATTTCTTGCTGACCCTTGTGGCATTAACCTCGTTGATGGCATCGTGCTCCATGGAAAAACGTATTTACAACAAAGGATACCATATCGATTGGCTTTCCAAAAAACAAAACCCTGCTGCTCCTCAACAATCGACCGCCGAATTACAAGCGCCTGTTTCCAATACCCCCATGGAGCCGATGGCTTCCGTTGAAACCGTAAAAAACACGGATTACGAACCCGTCTTGGCCATTTCCAATGCACCATCGGAAAAACAGGATTTGGTGCTGTCTACAACCCCCGACTATTTATCCCATAGCGGATCGAAAGCAGTTGTAAATAAATCCCAATCCTCTGCCAACAAAAATGAAGCGAAAATTGCAACAGCTGAAGTGAAAAACAACAACCGACAGCTGCTGAAAAAATTATTACGTAAAAGCAATGGTGACCAGATGGTATTGCTGATTGTCTTGGCGCTTCTATTACCTCCTTTGGCTGTTTATTTTTATGAAGACAAATGGACAAGCCGCTGCACAGTAAACCTGATTCTCACCCTGCTTTGCGGATTACCAGGTGTGATACACGCTTTGGTCTTGATCCTTGGCAACAAATAAGTATAAGGTTCAAGTTAAAAAAGCCCTGCTGCTGTTTATTGTAGCAGGGCCTTTTTATTTATTCTTTTTGCCTGCCGATTATTTTGATAGCGGTGACACTATTTGTATTTATAAAAACCTTTTTGATTTCGATTGTCCCGGATGCGGCCTTACCAGGGGAATAATGCACCTGATGCATTTGGATTTTAAAACCGCGTGGCGATTTTCTCCACTTTCATTCCTGGTGGCTCCACTATTGGCAATGCTGTGGCTGCACCTATTGGCAAAACTGGTAAACAGGAAGTTGTTCGGATTCTTTGAGAAGCTCTATTAATCCCTCTTACTCCGCCCACGACCGGATTACATCCAATCCTGGCAATGATTCGGCAATCTTCATTTTCTTGCGCATACCACCCATGTCATTGAAAAGCTTGTTGAAGTTCGCTGACTTCAACTGTTCCTTAGAGGTAATGCCCAGCTTGGCTAACAGGCCGCTCCAGGGTTCGGGCACGCCTTGAATGGCCTCCGATCCCTGCATATTGCCCGCATTGGTTTCGGGTCGCATTTGAGGGAAAAACAACACGTCCTGTATCGATGCCGAATTGGTCATGATCATCGTCAAACGATCGATGCCGATACCCAAACCCGCCGTAGGCGGCATACCATATTCTATCGCTCTCAAAAAATCCTCATCCAATTGCATGGCTTCTTCATCGCCTCGCTTCCCCAACTCCAGCTGATCCTCAAAACGCATGCGCTGGTCTATGGGATCGTTCAGTTCGCTGAATGCATTGCACATCTCTTTGCCATTACAAATGGCTTCAAAGCGCTCCACCAACCCTGGCTTAGAACGGTGTTTCTTCGCTAAAGGGGACATCTCTACCGGATAATCGGTAATGAAGGTGGGTTGTATCAATTGGTGTTCACACGTTTCTCCAAAAATCTCATCAATGAGCTTGCCACGACCCATCGTATCGTCCGTTTTGATTCCAAGTTTCTCGGCGGCTACGCGCATTTCCAACTCGGTCATTTCAGATATGTCGATACCCGTGAAATGTTGGATGGCCTCATACATGGTGAAACGTTTCCATGGTCGCTTGAAATCAATCACGTTTTCACCCACTGTTACCTGTGTGGTGCCGTGCAAATCCATGGCTATCCGCTCAACCATCTCTTCCACCAGATCCATCATCCAATGGTAATCCTTATACGCCACATACAATTCCATCTGGGTGAACTCGGGATTGTGAAACCGGCTCATGCCCTCGTTGCGGAAGTCCTTTGAAAATTCATAAACGCCATCGAATCCACCCACAATCAAACGCTTTAAATAAAGTTCATTGGCAATACGCAAATACAAAGTCATGTCCAACGTGTTGTGATGCGTTTTGAATGGACGAGCCGCCGCACCACCGTACAAAGGTTGCAGGATGGGTGTTTCCACTTCCAAATATCCTTTTGCATTGAGGTAATTGCGCATGGAGTTGGTCAACATGGTGCGTTTTACAAATGCATCACGCACCTGTGGGTTCACGATGAGGTCCACATAGCGTTGGCGATAACGTTGTTCAGGGTCGGAAAACGCATCGTATACAACGCCATCTTTTTCCTTGACAATCGGAAGCGGCTTGAGTGATTTGCACAAGACTTTGAATGATGTAACATGAATGCTGACCTCACCCATCTGGGTTTTGAATGCGTAGCCTGTCACACCTATGATGTCGCCAATATCCAGCAGTTTTTTGAAAACGGTATTGTACGCGGTTTTATCGTCGCCCGGACAAAGGTCATCGCGGCGGAAATATAGTTGTATACGTCCTGACGCATCCTGTAGCTCCGCAAAGGAAGCATTGCCCATGATGCGGCGGCTCATGATGCGACCAGCGATGCGCAAGTCTTTCAACTCGCTTGCTTGCCGATCAAAGTTCGCGTTCACATATGACGCGGAGGTATTCGTTTCAAAAAGCTCGGCAGGATACGGGTCGATTCCCAAGTCCTGCAACTCTTTCATCGCCGCACGGCGCAACTGTTCCTGCTCGTTCAGTTCCATAAGTTGTTATGCAAGGGTTCTCTTCACGGCGACTTGCTCATAACCTTCAATGATGTCGCCCACTTGGATGTCGTTAAAGTTGTTAATGCTGAGTCCGCACTCATAACCGGATGCAACCTCTTTCACATCATCTTTAAAACGACGCAAAGAGGAAAGTTCACCTGTGAAAGTCACGATGCCGTCGCGGATTACGCGCACCTTCGTGTTTCGGTTGATTTTGCCATCGAGCACCATACAACCTGCCACGGTTCCCGCTTTAGGAATCTTGAAGGTTTCACGGATCTCGATATTACAGACAATCTTTTCTTCAAACTCCGGAGCCAACATGCCTTCCATCGCCGACTTGAGTTCGTTGATGGCATCATAGATGATGGAATACAGACGGATATCGATTTCCTCCTGCTCGGCTAATTTGCGGGCATTGAGCGAGGGTCGCACCTGGAAGCCGATGATGATGGCGTTGGAGGCCGCAGCCAGATTCACATCGGTTTCAGTAATGGCTCCAACGGATTTATGAATCACGTTCACCTGTATCTCGGCCGTCGATAACTTGAGCAAGGAGTCTGCCAATGCCTCTACGGAGCCATCCACGTCGCCTTTCACAATTACATTCAGCTCTTTGAAGTTTCCGATAGCCAAACGGCGACCGATCTCGTCGAGCGTGATGTGTTTATGTGTGCGAATACCTTGCTCGCGTTGCAGTTGTTGACGCTTATTGGCGATATCGCGCGCCTCACGTTCGTCTTCCATTACATTAAACTGGTCTCCGGCTTGTACAGGACCCGGCATTCCCAACATGATAACCGGTTGTGATGGGCCGACCTGCTGGAGTTTTGCTCCACGCTCGTTGAACAATGCCTTAACCTTACCCGCTTGCTTGCCTGCCAAAACCGTATCACCCACATGCAACGTACCGGCTTGCACCAACATGGTGGTCACATAGCCACGACCTTTGTCGAGTGATGATTCTATTACGGTGCCTAATGCATTTTTATCAGGGTTGGCTTTGAGGTCTAGGATTTCCGCCTCCAACAACACTTTTTCCAACAACGTATTCACGTTGAGTCCCTGTTTGGCGGAGATTTCCTGGCACTGGTATTTTCCTCCCCAGTCCTCCACAAGGATATTCATTTTGGAAAGTTGCTCGCGGATCCTTTCGGGAGCTGCGCCGGGCTTATCAATTTTATTGATGGCAAATACAATTGGAACATTGGCGGCCTGCGCATGGTTGATGGCCTCTATGGTTTGCGGCATCACACTGTCGTCGGCGGCGATCACAATAATGGCTACGTCGGTGACTTTCGCTCCTCGAGCACGCATCGCGGTGAACGCCTCGTGGCCCGGGGTATCGAGGAAGGTGATTTTTCGGCCATCCTCCAAAGAAACCTCGTAAGCGCCAATGTGCTGGGTGATTCCACCAGCCTCGCCTGCAATTACGTTGGCTTTACGGATATAATCCAATAAAGATGTTTTACCATGGTCAACGTGACCCATCACGGTTACTATAGGAGCGCGCGGTTTGAGTAATTCTGGATCGTCGGGCTTGTCTTGAATGGCCTCTTGTACATCCGCTGAAACAAACTCAACTTTAAAACCGAACTCGTCGGCCACTACCGTAAGTGTTTCCGCATCGAGACGTTGGTTGATGGAAACGATGATGCCCAGGCTCATGCAAGTTGCGATAACCTGCGTGACGGGTACGTTCAACATCTTGGCCAATTCGCTGGCGGTTACGAATTCCGTAACCTTGATGGTTTTATTCAGGTTGAGTTCTTCCGCTGCGGTTTCTTCTTCGCGGCGTAAAGCCTCACGCTTTTCCTTGCGGTATTTGGATCCTTTTGTTTTCGCGCCAGATCCACTCAAGCGGGCAAGCGTTGCCTTGATCTGATCTTGGATTTCCTTATCGGTAGGTTCTGCCTTGGGCGCAGGCGCGGGCCTTTTGCCACGATTAGGGCCTCCTCCTGGACGACCCCAATCGGTTTTGTCGGTTTGGGGACGTTGGAATGAGGTATCGGAAATGTTGACTTTCTTTTCGGTGCGCTTGCGTTTTTTCTTTTCTTCGGCGCTAGATGGGCCTGATTTTTTCTTGGGCTGCTCTACTGGCAAATCAATCTTTCCAAGAATGGTAGGACCAGAAAGTTTGTCGCGATCCATTCGGAACGGTGCGGCCGGGGTCTCCGGCTCCACGGGCGGAGGCGGCGGTTCCGGGGCTGGAGAGGGTTCCACTACCGGTGTTTCTACTACTTGCGGTTCGGGCGCTGGCTGTGGTTCCGTTTCCACCGACTTGGCTTTGGCGCGGCCCTTTTTTACGGGTTCCACCGCGGGCTCCTCTTCCGTCTGCTTTTTGGTGGTTTTTTTCTTTGGTTTCTCCAAAGCACCCAAATCGATTTTGTCGACTACTTTGGGTTGCGTTTTTTCAATTTTGGCTTTGATAACCTCTGGTTCCGGCTCAACCTTTTTAGCCTTTGTTTTTGGAGCGGGCTTGGTTTTATCGGCAGCGGTTTGTTTGATTTGAATCAACTCGCGCGTCAACGCCTCATCGTTTTGCTCAGGCTCGGCTTCCGACTTGGAACCCGCACCGCTTGTTTTTGCTTCGATGACCACATTGTCTTTGCGGAATTTCTGAGTGGTAATTTCCTCAGCAGACTTCTTGGCCTGCTTGTCGGATTGGAACTCCTTTAGAAGCAGTTCGTGAGCCTCCACGGAGATTTTGGCATTGGGGTTCTTCTCGACCTTGATTCCCTTTTTATCGAGGAAATCCACTACGTGGTCGATGCCCACACCGATCTCTTTGAGAACCTTGTTGAGACGTATTGCGGCGGCTTCTGACATTATTTGTTTTTCTTTTTTATCGGTTTGATTGGTTGTTTCACGGGCCGTTGACCCTAATCATGGCGCGGTTCATTCGAATTCAGAGCGCAGGATGCGCAGCACTTCGCGAATGGTCTCTTCTTCAAGGTCGGTGCGCTTCACCAAGTCTTCGAGGCCGATGGCCAATACGCTTTTAGCGGTGTCGCATCCGATTCCTTTAAGCTCATCCAAGATCCAAACATCGATCTCGTCTGCAAATTCGTCGAGGTCCACATCCTCTTCCACATCATCGGAGTCGCGATAAACATCAATCTCGTATCCGGTTAAGCGACCGGCAAGGCGGATGTTATGCCCCCCTTTACCGATGGCAAGTGAAACCTGGTCGGGCTTCATGTAAACAGCGGCGCGTTTGGTTTCGTCATCGATCCTGATTGTCGAGATTTTAGCGGGCGACAATGCGCGGGGGATATACAGTGTGAGGTTGCTGGTGAAATTGATTACATCAATGTTTTCGTTTTTAAGTTCACGCACGATGCCGTGTATGCGGGAACCTTTCATACCTACACAGGCGCCTACAGGGTCGATGCGGTCATCGTAGGACTCTACCGCCACTTTGGCGCGCTCACCCGGTTCACGGACGATGTTCTTGATGGTGATCAATCCGTCGAATACTTCAGGGACTTCCTGTTCAAACAAACGCTCAAGGAACAACGGGGATGTTCTGGACAGGATGATCTTGGGGGTGCCATTGACCATCTCCACGCGTACGACCACTGCGCGTACGCTGTCGCCTTTGCGGAAGAAATCGGATGGGATCTGTTCCTGCTTGGGGAGCAACAACTCATTGCCCTCGTCGTCCAAAACCAGCGCTTCTTTCTTCCATACCTGATATACTTCTCCGGTCACGATATCGCCTACACGATCTTTATATTTTTTATAGATGGCGTCTTTTTCCAATTCCATCACGCGCGCTTGAAGGTTCTGGCGGGCGGCCAAAACGGCTCGGCGGCCAAAAGCCTCCAGTTTTACAGGCTCCACCACCTCTTCGCCAACTTCGAAATCCGGTTCGATTTTGACGGCTTCGGAGTAAGGGATTTGCAGGTTTTCGTCTTCTACCATGCCATCTTCCACAATGGTTCGGCTACGCCACACCTCCAAGTCACCTTTCTCAATGTTGATGATGATGTTGAGGTTGTCGGCCGTGCCGTACTTCTTCTTGAGCATATTGCGGAACACATCCTCCAGGATGGAGGTCATGGTAGGGCGGTCGATGCTCTTAAACTCTTTGAATTCCGAGAATGATTCAATAAGGATTGAGTGATCCATTACTAGTTGTTTTTGAAAGTCAGTATAAGTTTTGTTTCCTTGATATGGTCGTATCCGAAACGGTTCTTTGTTTCGGTGATGATTTTTTGTTTGTTTTCTTTTCGGGAGTTTGTTTCAGTAAGCTCAAACCCCTCTTGGTCGGCAGCAGAAATGACCCCTTTGTGTTCACGTCCTTCCCGCGTGATGACGCGGGCCTGGCGACCGATGCGCCGTAGGTACTGCTGATAGACCCGGAGTGGCTGGTCCATGCCGGGAGAAGACACTTCCAGTTCATGGGTTTCCCAAACACCTTCCGGCTCGAGGGTGTCCGTGATCAGGCGGCTCAATTCAGCACACTCCTGAAGGGTGATGCCGCTGGGCTTATCAACGAAAACCAACACCTTGGAGGGGGAAGATTTCACCTCGACCAAAAAGCGATCCGAACCGGAAATCCATCCGTTCACTATTGCGGCTATTTTTTCGTTCAATATCATTAGGCAATAAAAAAGGGGACTGTGGTCCCCTCTTACAAATCATATTTACGATGCAAATATAGGAATTTTTTTGACCGAAAGCGTCCGTTTGGTTGTTGTATCAATGGTGATGTAATATTCATCGCAAATCGCATTATGATTCGATGTGATGCGTTTCGTACACATCATGGTGTTGATCATTTGTTTCAGAACCTTTAAAATCATTGGGCAATCGCCTTAACTTAGTAAACTATTGAATATTAGGACATAATAAACGGATAAAAATATACTATATTGACTATCAATTGTTTAGGTTTCTTTTTCACGTGAAACACTCAAAATGAAATATCCTGATTATGATATCATTGTGGTAGGTGCCGGCCACGCTGGGTGTGAAGCGGCGGCGGCGGGGGCGAATATGGGTTCGCGGGTATTATTGATTACCATGAATATGCAAACCATTGCACAGATGTCGTGCAATCCGGCCATGGGCGGTATCGCTAAAGGACAGATTGTTAGGGAGATAGATGCATTAGGCGGTTATTCTGGTATTGTAAGCGATCGCTCCATGATCCAATTCCGCATGTTGAATCGATCAAAGGGGCCAGCCATGTGGAGCCCGCGCACCCAAAATGACCGAATGCGATTTGCCGAAGAGTGGCGCATGATGTTGGAGCAAACACCAAACGTCGACTTCTGGCAGGACATGGCCAATGGCATTGTCGTGGAAAATGGAAAGGTTTGCGGCGTTACTACCGGTATGGGAGTGACCTTTCGAGCCCAATCGGTGGTGCTCACCAATGGTACATTTCTGAATGGCCTAATCCACATCGGAGAGAAACGGTTCGGCGGGGGTCGAACAGGGGAAAAAGCCGCTACAGGTATAACGGAGCAATTGATTTCCCTAGGATTTGAAAGCGGCAGAATGAAGACCGGTACACCGCCCCGTATTGATGGCAGATCGTTGGATTATTCTAAAATGGAAGAGCAAAAAGGAGATGATATACCTGGAAAGTTCTCCTTCACCGACACTGAACCGCCTAGGGTACAGCGCAGCTGTCATGTGACCTATACAAACGAACAAGTACACGACATTCTCCGAACAGGTTTTGAAAAGTCACCCATGTTTACCGGTCGTATTCAGGGGTTGGGACCACGATACTGCCCATCCATAGAGGATAAAATCAGCCGCTTTTCAGACCGCGACAGACACCAGTTGTTTGTTGAGCCGGAAGGGTGGAATACGGTAGAAATATATGTGAATGGGTTTTCCTCATCGCTGCCTGAAGATATTCAGTATAAAGCACTTAGGCTCATTCCAGGGTTCGAGAATGCCAAAATGTTTAGGCCAGGATATGCGATTGAATACGACTATTTTCCACCCGTTCAACTATACAAGACTCTGGAAACCAAGCTTATAGAGAATCTTTACTTTGCCGGGCAGATCAATGGTACTACCGGATATGAAGAAGCGGCCTGCCAAGGCTTGATGGCCGGTATCAATGCCCATCAAAAAATACATGACAAGGATCCTATCATTTTAGACCGCTCACAGGCCTATATAGGCGTCCTGATTGATGATTTGGTTACGAAGGGGACGGATGAGCCATACAGGATGTTTACCTCGCGCGCAGAGTTTCGGACTTTATTGCGACAAGATAATGCCGATGTGCGATTGACGCCGCTCGGTCACTCGATCGGCCTAGCCTCTGCCGCTCGAATGGAAAAAATGGAAGAAAAAACACGACAATCAGGTGAGCTGATCGAGTTTTTGAAGCTTTCGAGTATCGATCCGGAAACAGCCAATCCGGTATTGGAGGCATATGAATCGGAGCCTATACGGCAAAAGCAAAAGATGATTTCACTGTTAACTCGACCCCAGATAACCATGAAGGAGCTGGCAGAGGGCATACCATCCATTCAATCGTTCAGCAACGGACTCACAAAAGAGGCCATCATAGATGCGGAAATAACCGTAAAATATCAGGGCTACATCGAAAAAGAACGAATGATGGCTGAAAAAATGGACAAACTTGAACACATATCATTGGATGATAAGTTTGACTATAACACCATTTCTTCGCTTTCTTCTGAAGCAAAACAGAAGCTAAATATGATTAAGCCCCGCACACTTGGACAAGCTGCGAGAATCAGCGGTGTAAACCCATCTGATATCTCGATACTACTTGTCCATATGGGAAGGTAGTAGCGATTTCACGTGAAACTGTATTTTTTATTTTATTGTTTTTTTGTTTCATATCATTTTATCAGAAAATTTTCTACTGTAAGTTTTTAGAAAATAGATTTGAATAAGTTTTTATTCAAAATCTAATTGAAATCTTGTGGGATCATATCCCGCCTTGGTTTTCACGTGGAACTTTTGAAAAAGCTAAGGGTCCTGTAAAATCATCTGAAGCCATCAAACATCCATTATCGAAAGAAAGGGCGAAGTAATGGATGGCTGATCACTGGATTCAAAGATGTCAGATAAGCTATCAAGCTGATGGGAATCGATTGCTATCGCTACGGCATTGTTGGGTCGGAATTCGCGGAAAACAGCCATATATCTGACCTAAAGCAGTAAAATTCTATGCCCGAGCCAACAATAAAATAGGGCGCAGGAGGGCGCAAGCAAAACACATGGCCCAGTTAATCACCTTGAGCATCCATCAAGTCCAAGGACCTATTTAATGGTCAGATGACTCGCCTACCTACTACCATGCAATGTCCTCCGTCCGTTTATATATTTGATATTCAATGAATTACACCTCAATTGTGGGGGTGAATACAAGGGTTGCTTTATGCCACTAAGCATTGTTCTTTATACCAAGTACCTCAAACCTAACAGCCCGATGAACGGGGCTGAACATGTTAAAACAAAAAGTTCCATCCAACCTATCGAAACATATTTTCTGTGTGTACGTATGAATGAAAACTTATAACAACCGTCAACCCAATTAAACTATCCATGACTATAATTTTGAAGTTGTGGTAGTACTTAAACCAACAAGATCAAATGTCGACCAACAAAACCACAGAGTTGTCCATTGCGCGCCAGAAGAAAAACATTGCGTGGATGTTATTTATGGTGATGCTATCCTTTGCATCATTCACTACGTATAAATGGTATGCTGAGCCTAATGATTATTCAACAGCATCTACGGTGTCTGTTCCCGGCGAAAACACACCTGCAGACTTTTGGACAAATACCGGTTTGGTTTCAGCCAAAACTAGGGCCACAGAAATCATCTCCAGCGAAACCTTTGTAACCTCCGCGTTTCAAAACCAACCAGCCCCTGCGCTGACAAGCGTAACATATGATTATTCGCAAAAAACAGAAGCGGAGCGATTCCCCTTTGAGATTGTGGTAACAAAAGCTCCAACAACCGGTAGCCAGTCATTCATCATTACAGATGCAGGTGATAATTCCTACCTCTTGAAGGGTGGCCAACAAAACCCTCAGAAATCTTTTATTGGAACATACAATACAGAAGTGCAGCTGGATGGATATGCCTTTACCGTAAATAAAAAGAACGAGGCAACCATCACTACGACGCCTATACATACCGAAACCGTATTTTCATTTTCACTTTTATCAAGCCATGCAATGGCCGAATATCTTTTGAGTGGCAATGGAGACCTGGAAGTTTCTCAATTGAATGATGTAATTCAGGTTCACGTGACAGCGCAAGGAGACGCATTTACGACCGGTGTAGCTAATACGCTCGCCAGTGCATACGTGCATTCAACACAAGGAGCTTCCACTGAATCCTTGAAAACCACCAGCACACAGGTTGAGCAGGTGACTCCATCCATTGATCAGCCGACCAAAGAAATTGAAGATAACCAGATTGGAACATTGGTAGAACGACTGACCGAATTAGAGGCCGCACAAACAGCCCAAGAAAGCTTAACAAGGAACATCAGGGAACGCATAGAAGAGGATTACTCCGATTTATCAACCGATGGGATTGATAATGAAGACGTAGTAAGAGGTATGAGAAAACTAGGCGAGTTGTACGATCGACTTGATAGACACCCAGAAGATGCGGATATCATTGCATCGATCTCAGAGCGAAAACAAAAAATAGGCAACGATTTAATCGAAGCCCGGAAAGAGACTGCAATTCAAATTGAGAAAACAAAAGAAAGCCTGAAGGAATTAGGCGCCCAAGCAGAGGATCATTCCAACTATGCGGTAACCACAGCGGACAGGCTCATGGAGCAAAAATCACCACTGGCCGCCACCTCAGCCTTGTTGATTCCTGCCACTACCATGGAGGCCCAAAAAAACACGCCAACTTGGGCATGGCTAACGGCCGTTCTTGGTTTGTCCTTGCTGTTCATGAGCAACAGGGTGACCGTGTTCCAAAATCGTTACCGATTGATCAAAAACAGCGGTGTTGTTGCTAGAACGAATAAGCTCCCTGTTACATACCCCGTAAAAACCGTGACTGGAACAAATGTGGCATTAACACAACCCGTTGAAAACCTTTGTGCCGAGATTTTGAGCAAAGACCAAATCAAAACCATCACCGTTACCTCGCTCAAAGGGGGTGAAGGCAAAACATTTGTGGTATCGCGGTTGGCCATGTGCTTGGCCGCCTTGGACAAAAAAGTACTTGTCATCGACATGTCCTTCCACCAACCAACCCTGTCTAAAACAATCTCCTGTGAAACGGAATATAACATTAGCGATGTGGCATCGGGCCAATGTGAACTTTTACAAGCCGTAACCCCATCCTCCCTCCCTGGAATGGATTTGTTAACCGCAGGAAGCTTTGAACATGGTATACGCGGATTCTTAGCATGGACAGATCGTGAAACATCTTTCAAACAGCTCCGCAACTATTATGACTACATTATCATTGACACGGACGATGTTTCAAGCGGGCCAGAGGCAGTGACATTCCTAAAAATGAGTGACATGAATCTCTTTATAGACGGTTCCGGTGGTACAGGACGGGAAAAGAACGAAAAAATCGCTGAATTCGCCTCGGAAAAAGGACTGTTAAATACTTTTGTGGTACCGAATATCATTACCAGGAAAGCCCCAATTAATAAGACGGTCAAGCCTGCCGTAAGGAATACCCCTAAGACGGTCAGAATGACATCTGAAGAGCACGTGTCTACCCAAAACGATGGCGAGGCCAAAAAGCCATCTCTCTTGAAAAGAGTTGCGCTCTGGTTTTTTTAATGAAGGATTGAAACAGTGGTAATACCGCTTAGAAGGGAAAAGTCATGATGCAACAATTGCAACGAAACGAGCTAATAGATCTTATTGTCTCCAACTCCAAGAGGATTCAATGCATAATCCTCAACCCGTGTGGAGCGCCATCAAAACTACAAGTTGATTTATCGACCATAGATTTGTTGGTAGATAAAAAAGGCGAGGAAGATTTCCTTGTCTTTTGCCGCTCAAACAAAAACGTTAAAGAGGTTTTAGTCTATCCCCGTTTCGGTCGCAAGAAGGTTTCCGTAAAAATGACTGATGGGTCCGAGGTTAGCTTGAAGCTGATTCGTCAGATGGTTCGAAAGACCTTGTGTACCCTGCCTGTGGATCAGATTTTCGATTCCTGTGAAGAAAACATGTTTGGGATGTTGGTTCCCTCCGTGGAACACCAGTTCGAATATATCATGATGAAAAGCCACTTCTCGAAGTCGGAATTTCCGGATAAATACCAAAAGTACTTTTCCTCGATGGACCCCGCTGTTCGCTCCAAGGTGTTTCGATATCTTCAGCTGAAATACAATTTTGTGTTCAATGTCATTGAAGACCTCTACCGACCCAAAAACTCCGTGATGCTGAAAATCACCACAGGATTGCGGGCGCTTCCGGAAAACTCATTGGGGAGGATTTTCTTCCGCTCACTGAAGCTGATCGTCTGGAATGTAGGCATAGTGTTCCAAAAAAAGAGTATCAGATTGGGACCGATACACCGCGACAAAAGTTCCGAATCCTCTTCAAAATCCTCCGTCAACTTCGTCTAAAAGGAGCCTCATGGCTTCTTAGTGGCTGAACCGGTATAGTCCCGAAAGCGCCTCGTTGCTGTTAAAGGTTACCTCTAGGTCTTTCAAAATGCCGTCGTGCACGTCGTACACCCATCCGTGTATATATGGAAAGTCGCCCTTGCTCCATGAGGACTGAACAATGCTCGTTTTACAAAGGTTATAAACCTGCTCCTTCACATTTAGCTCCACCAACATACGCTTGCGTGTCTCCATGTCTTGGATGGACTCTAGCGTTTCTTGATGTGCCCTGTATACATCCTTGATATGCCGAAGCCAGTTGTCGATGACCCCGAAAGACTGGTTGGTCATGGCGGCGTTGATACCGCCACACGAATAGTGGCCGCAAACCACAATGTGCCGAATTTTTAATACCTCAACGGCATATGACAATACACTCAACATATTCATGTCGGAGTGTACGACCATATTGGCAATGTTGCGGTGCACAAACACTTCTCCCGGAGAAGTACCCGTAATCTGATTGGCCGGTACACGGGCGTCAGAACAACCGATCCACAAAACGATGGGCTCATGTTTTTCGCCCAAACGATGAAAGTACTCGGGGTCTGTTTGTCTGATCTCCTGAACCCACTTTTGGTTGTTTCCTAATAGTTTTTTGACAAAATCCGGCATGTTCTTACAAAGGCTGTTGTTGATTCATCAAAAGTAAGATAAAAGAATTTAACTGATCGTCAGCGGTTTAAATTATTGGGTGCGGTCTTTTTTTGAACGCCACCTCTAAAAACAAATCGATTTAACCTAAGCCTTACAAATGTAATATCCTTTGAACCTCGTGATATCGTTTTTAATGCATCAGAGTATAAAGCAATGTCATGAGAAACTTGACTGCTTTAACTCTATCATTCCTGGTGTCGCTGGCCATCGTGGCCGCTCAGCAAATCGCCATTGGGCAGAATGTATACACCGTTGCCGGTAGCGCCGGTATTGCCGGTAGCGCCAACGGCGTGGGAGCTTCCGCTTCTTTCAACAATCCATACGGGATTGCCTCCGACGGACAAGGCAACGTATACATCGCCAACAGATTTGGACATACCATTCGTAAAATTGATTTGTCGGGAAATGTAACAACCTATGCTGGCACTGGCACTCCGGGCGCCACTGATGGGCCAGCCGCTTCCGCCACGTTCAACGAACCCTGGGGTGTTTCATGTGATTCGTTGGGCAATGTTTATATAGCAGATACCAAAAATTATAAAATCCGTAAGATTTCCCCAAATGGACAAGTAACAACCGTGGCTGGAATCGGAACCTTTGGTGTTACCAATGGTATTGCTGCGTTGGCACAATTCGGTTTCCCTGCGGGCATTGCGGTTAATGCCAACGGTTCCATCATTTACGTAAGCGACCGCATGACCAATACCATCCGAAAAATTGAAAACGGCATGGTGTCGACTTTCGCTGGAATGGTTTACGCGCCCGGTTCAAACGACGGACAGGGAACAGCCGCCAAATTCGATCACCCTAATGGTTTGGCTATTGATGCGGCCGGAAACATTTTGGTAGCCGATGAATTCAACAACAAAATCCGTCGCATCACTCCTTCGGGAAGCGTCACCACGGTAGCAGGAAGCGGTTCTGCCGGCTCAACGGACGGGCCAGCCTTACAAGCTTCGTTTAAAAGCCCATGGGGTGTTTGTGTGTTGGGCAACGGCGACATCCTGGTGGGTGATGCGGATAATTTTACCGTGCGCAAAATCTCCGCAGGTGTTGTATCGCTGTATGCCGGGCAAACAGGCCAACCTGGCATGACCAATGGTCCGGCATTACAATCAACATTCAATGGTGTAAGCGCCTTGTGCGTTAACAAAAGCAACAACCAGGTTTATCTCTGCGACCCATACAGCCATCTCGTTCGAAAGATTGCCCCCATGATGTTAGCGATCAGCACCCAAGGTGGCAATAGCTTTTGTCAGGGCGCTACGATTAATATCCAGGTTTCTCCATCGGGGTTGAGCAATTACAAGCTCTTTGTAGATGGATCTTTGGCGGGAACGTCTGCCAACGGCGTTTTTGCACTCAACTCTTTGAGTACAGGAAATCGTATCATCACTGCAACTGCAACAAACGCTGTCGGCACATTGATCTCCTCTGATCCACTCGGTGTCACGATTACACAAGGGCTTAATGTGAGTATCGTGGTGGGGGGAAGCAGCACCATATGCGCAGGTGATACGGTAACATTGTCTTCTTCCATTGCAGGAACATACCAATGGTCAAACGGTGCCAACACCCCCTCGATTCAGGTTGCATCCGCGGGAACGTATACGCTTACGGTTACGAACGGACAAGGCTGCAGCGGCACTTCGGCGGCTCAACAAATTTTAACATTACAACCACCGGCAGCTACCATTTCCTCCATCAGCTCCACGCCCAATTGTCCCGGCGACACGGTGGTGCTTACAGCAGGTCAGGCGCCCCAATACCTATGGTCAAACGGTGCCACAACCCAATCCATATCGGTAACCGGTGCAGGAAGCTATGCGGTGATCGTATCCAATAGTGCGGGTTGTTCGGCCACCTCTATGGCGATGAATGTTAATTATCATCCCATCAGTTATTCCACCATTTCCCCCTCGGGTAACATTCTGGTTGTTCAAGGAAGCCAAACAACATTAACGGCGGGCGCCGGTTCGTCATACATATGGTCAAACGGAAGCGCCTCTCAAGCCATTTCCGTTTCAACACCCGGAGTATATTCCGTAACGGTTACTGACTTCAACGGGTGCGTATCAGTTCCTGCGAGCGTTACCGTTTCGTACTTGTCAACCAGCAACCTCGTGAGCGTGCTCGGAGTAACTTCATTCTGCAAAGGGGACTCGGTGGTGCTCAATTCAGCCTTTAGCAACCATAACCAGTGGTATCGTAACGGGGCTGCCATTAGCGGTGCCACCAACAGCACCTACACCGCAAAATCCTCTGGCGTTTATCAATTAAGGTATGCGCCGCCTTCATCGACTCCCGTTTTCTCCGATTCCATCGTCGTTGATGTCTTGGAACTTCCCTACTCGTTGAATGTGGTGTCGAACGGTGTCTGCCCTTTTTCCAGCGCGAGCCTTCAGATCACACCTGATAACGGGGTCAGCTACACCTGGTATGATGCCTCAACAGGCGGAGCCATATTGTTTCAAGGAACAACCTTTATCACTCCCGTATTAGAGGAAACAACCTCCTTCTACGTTTTGCAAACGAACACCTTCGGATGCGTGGCCGAATCCACCATTGAAGTGGTAGCTACCGTTTACGATGCGCCATCCGCAGGTTTTACCTATAGTGAAGCCAATACAGACCCTGCCGGCTACAAGGTGTTGTTTCAATCTGCTGATGCCGCAGGCACGACTTATCTATGGGATTTTGGTGACCTCGGGTCCACTAACAACAACTCTACTTTGCCAAACCCGGAGCACGTTTACCCGAACGTTGGTCAATACGTGGTGTCCTGTGTTGCTACTAGCGCCGAGGGTTGCCAAGACACTACGATATCCAACGTGCGCGTGGCGTTGCCCGACAACATTTTCATTCCCAACTCCTTTACCCCTGATCATGACGGACAGAATGACGTGTTCAGGGCCCGGGGCAACAACATTCTGTATACCGACATCACCGTGTTTGATCAATGGGGTAGGCGTATATGGAGCGTGGAAAAAACAGATGCGGGTTGGAACGGCGAAACCGCCAACGGAACCGTTCCGGTAGGTACCTACAACTATGCCATCAAAGTATATCTCGACAATGGTGCAACCAGTTTCCACAGAGGCAGTATAAACCTGATACGTTGATCGGATGAAAAAACCAGCACTATACCTGTTGGGCCTCTGGCTGATCTTGGGACAAGCAATCGCCCAAGACATCCGCTATTCACAATACTTCAATACGCCTCTGACCATGAATCCGGCCCTAACCGGAGTGGGGATAGAGCATCTTAGGGCGACCATCTCTTACAGAAGGCAGGATGCCGGTCCGGCTACACCCTTTTCTACGAAAGGTGTTTCGTTGGACAAATCGGTGGGAAGATTCGGCTTAGGTTTCACCCTAAACAGCAACGGCGCAGGAGAGACCTCGATAAAGACCTTGCAACTTGCGGCCAGCTTATCGTACGGCCTACCATTCGGCTACAAACAAAGCAACCGTTTAACCGCAGGACTACAGGTGGGGGCCATCAATAAATCCTTA
>JBMTLM010000003.1:0-21935 GCA_049431185.1 Bacteroidia bacterium
CGCACCAATGGAGTAAACCTTTCCCGAATTCGCTCCAATTCGGCCTCGTACGCGTGATCGGAATAATCAATGGTTTCAAACTTCTTCTTATCGGCGTAGTTGCCAGGGTTGACGCGTACTTTTTCAACAATCCTGGCAGCGAGTTCTGCCGCGTTGGGCGTGAAGTGTATGTCGGCCACCAAGGGCGTATGGTAACCCCTGGACCTTTATTCCTTTTTGATGTTTTCAAGGTTTCGGGCCTCGTTGATACTCGGTGCGGTGATCCTTACATACTCACAACCGGCCTCAATCATTCTAATGCTCTGTTCCACGGTGGCCATGGTATCCATGGTGTCGGTGGTGGTCATGGATTGTACCCGGATAGGATGGTGGCCGCCCAACGGCACATCGCCAATGTTAACCACGCGGGTGACCAACCTTTCGTAGGAGGTCGAATTCCAAGGAAGAATCTGTTGTAAAAGGGAAACTTTCATCGACTGTAGCAAAGATAAGTTAAAACAACGATTCAAGGATATTGTTTTACAGGTACTTTTGTCAATAATGGGCTGATTTGAACCCTATCATCCCTTTTCCTAATTTCGCACTGGATACAAGCCGTTCATTATGAAAAAATACAACCTCATCAATAACCTAACCGGATGGTTGGCGTTTGCCATTGCGACCACGGTCTATTTTCTGACCATGGAAGAAACCGGTAGCTTTTGGGACTGCGGAGAGTTTATCGCCGCAGCGTTTAAACTGCAGGTCGGCCACCCTCCCGGGGCAGCCTTGTACTTGCTGATTGGTAGGATTTTCAGCTTGTTTGCCTTCGGCGATGTGACCAAGGTAGCCCTGATGGTCAATGCCCTGTCGGCGCTGGCTTCATCATTCACCATCCTGTTCCTGTTTTGGTCCATAACCCATTTGGCCAGAAAAATGGTCAAGGTTGCCGATGAGCAATTGACTACAGCCCATTACATGTCCATCATGGGGGCCGGCTTTGTAGGGGCCATCGCCTACACCTTCAGCGATTCTTTCTGGTTCTCCGCCGTTGAAGGCGAGGTGTATGCCATGTCTTCCTTCTTTACGGCCTTGGTTTTTTGGGCGATTCTCAAGTGGGAGCACTACGCCGACGAAAAACATTCCGATAAATGGCTCATCCTGATCGCTTACCTGATGGGGTTGTCTATTGGTGTTCACTTGTTGAATCTGTTGACGATTCCCGCCTTGGCGTATGTATACTATTTCAAAAAACATAAACCGACCACCCGAGGCATTGTACTGACCGCGATAGCCGGAGTGAGCATTTTGGGCTTTATCCAATACGGAATCATACAAGGTTTTGTCGCCATCGGTGCAAAATTTGATTTGCTGTTCGTGAATTCCTTTGGCCTGCCTTTCTGGTCAGGCTTCCTCTTTTTCGTTGCCTTGTTGATAGCCGGCATCGTTTTCGGATTGAAGTATTCCGTTCGCAAGAATATGCCACAACTCAACACGGCCATTCTTTGCTTCGCATTCATCGTGCTGGGCTATGCCTCTTACGCGCAGGTGGTGATCCGCTCCATGGCCAATCCTCCCATGGATGAGAACAACCCTGAGAATGCCTTCGCTTTATTGAGCTACCTCAACCGTGAGCAATACGGTGATCGCCCCTTGTTTTACGGCCAGTATTACAATGCCAAAATGATTGATCAAAAAGAGGGGGCCACCACCTATGCGGAGTTGAACGGAAAATACAAGGAAACCGGTAAAAAGATAGAGCCGGTATATGATCCTCAAGCCAGTACATTATTCCCGCGCATGCACAGCAGTCAGGACAACCACGTGCAAGCCTATAAGGAATGGGCCAAGATCCGCTCCAACCGTACGCCTACCATGGGTGAAAACCTGGGATTTTTCTTTTCCTATCAACTCGGACACATGTTCTGGCGCTATTTCCTTTGGAATTTCGCAGGAAGACAGAATGATCTGCAAGGTCATGGAAGTTCTCTAAAGGGCAACTGGATCAGTGGAATCAAGTTCATTGACGAATCCAAAATCGGCCCCATGGATCAGTATGCCCAATCCCTCGGTAACAACAAGGCCATGAATAAATTTTACATGTTGCCTTTGATTCTAGGACTAGCGGGTATGTTTTTCCATTTCAGGAAAAGTGTTCACGATGGTTCCATTGTAATGTTATTGTTTTTCTTCACCGGGATAGCCATCGTGATTTACTTGAACCAAACCCCGTACCAGCCGCGCGAACGTGATTATGCTTATGCGGGTTCGTTTTATGCATTCGCCATCTGGATTGGTTTGGGTGTGATGGCGCTGGCAAATTGGATGTCCAAGAAATTACCTCAGACAGTGGCTTCAGGAGCGGCTTTTGCCATCACTTTTGCTGCCGTTCCCGTAGTGATGGCCAAAGAGGGCTGGAATGATCATGATCGCTCTCATCGATTCACTTCCCGCGACTTCGCCTACAATTACCTCAACTCTTGTGCTCCCAATGCAATCATCTTCACCAATGGTGATAACGATACCTTCCCGCTTTGGTATGCCCAAGAGGTAGAAGGGATCCGTACCGATGTGAGGGTCATCAACCTGAGCCTGTTGAATACCGATTGGTATATCGAGCAAATGCACCTAAAGGCATACGAATCAGATCCGATTCCGTTCTCTATGACCTATGACAAGGTGATTCAAGGAACCCGAGACTACCTGCCGATTTTTGATCGTGAACAATTCGCAGACCACCTTAACCTGAAAGATGTCATGGAGTTCGTGTCCAGCGATCTGCCGCAAGCTAAAACCATGACACAAGGAGGGATGGAAATCAACTATTTCCCGACATCCAAATTCAGCATCCCTGTAGATTCAGCCAAAGTCGTTGCCAACGGAACGGTACCCAAGGAAATGGCTTCCCGGATCGTTAAAGAGTTGAAATTCGATGTGAATCCTGACGGCAACCGAAATTATTTGATGAAGGCAGACATCATGATTTTGGATTTGTTAGCGCACAACAATTGGGAACGCCCCGTGTATTTCGCCATCACCGTTGGAAATGACAGTTATCTAAACCTTGAAGATTACTTTCAATTGGAAGGCATGGCTTACCGGTTGATGCCTGTTCGTAATGACAAGCGAAACGACGGACAGCTGGGTTCAGTCAACACGAATGTCATGTACGATAAGCTCGTCAATGTATTCCAATGGGGCAATATGTCGGACCCTCGTGTGTATTTGGATCAAAACAACCTGAACATGACGATGAACCTTCGCAACAATTTTGGCCGATTGGCCGAGTCGCTGTTGCTAGAGGGGAAACGTGATTCCGCCATGAAGGCACTTGATAAATGCCTTAAGGAAATGCCTGATCAAACGGTGCCTTATAACATCATGATGATCCGCATAGCCCAAATGTATTATCAAATTGCCAACTATGGGTCATCGCCAGGTAGGGCGGCCATTACCAATCCCGAGAACCCGAGCCAGGTATTGAGCCCTGCAATCCCGGCCTCTCCTGCGATTCCTTATGCGCGTTCCGCTGAAGCCATCTCCAAGGGCGACGACATCATGAACAGGTTGGGTGCCATCTATGAAAATGATTTCAACTATTACGCCTCGCTCAACAATACAAGATACTTCTCTGCCATTCAGGATGAGGTCGGGCAGTGCTTGGCGGTTTTCCGTGAGCTCGAGAGAATTGCCAATGCCAATGGTAGAACCGAGGTTGCCTCGGCCATGGCCAAAAGGTTTGAAGCATCTGAAAAGAAACTCTATTCCAAATAAATTTTCTTTTCATGTGGAATTTGCGAATCATCAATCCCGCTTTTTTGTCGGGGTTGATGTTCCCTCGATTCACTTACCGAATCAAGGATGCTGAACAGAATGTGTTTCTGACTTTTGATGATGGCCCTGACCCTGATGTTACACCTTTTGTATTAGATCTGTTAGGCGAATACAATGCCAAGGCAACATTTTTTATGCGGGGTATCAATGCGGAAAGGTACCCCCATTTGGTTGCCCGCGTTTTGCAAGAGGGGCACACCATTGGCAACAACTCATATAGCCACCCCGATGGATGGAGAACCGATTCCTCTTCTTATTGTGCTGATGTGTTCAAGGCCAGCAAAATCATCGACTCCGAAATGTTTCGTCCACCGTACGGCAGGATTAGGCCTTCACAGACGAAACAAATCAGCCTCCGGCATAAAATAGTGATCTGGGATGTGATGAGCCATGATTACTCAGAATCCGTTACTCCTGAAAAATGCACGAACAATGTTTTAAAGCATTATAGAAATGGCTCGATCATTGTTTTTCATGATTCGAACTTTGCTATCAGAAACCTTCGCTACGCTTTGCCTATAGTGATGAAGGATATCCATGAAAAGGGATTCACGTGCAAAGCCTTGTCACCCGGTATGCTCAAGGGTTGAGTTTTCGCAGATACATTTGGATCGTATTCTCCAACCCGTACCAAAGCGCATCACAGATCAGGGCGTGCCCAATCGATACTTCCAACAAATGCGGAACTTTTTGAGCAAACCACTGAAGGTTTTGAAGATTGAGGTCGTGGCCGGCATTGATGCCCAAGCCATTTTGATGTGCTGTTAATGCCGCCTTGGCGAATGGGGCGACGGCTGTTTCAGGGTTCAATGGGTATTGCAATGCATACGGCTCCGTGTACAATTCAACGCGGTTAGTACCGGTGTGAGCGGCAGCTTCAATCATTTGAAGGTCGGTGGAAATGAAAATGGAAACACGAATGCCGGCGTGTTGAAAGGTATCCACCACTTCTTTTAAAAAAGAGGACTGCTTAATGGTGTCCCAACCCGCATTGGAGGTGAGGGCATCGGGTGGATCTGGTACGAGGGTCACTTGTTGAGGCAATACTTCCAAAACCAGATCGATAAAGGATTGGGTCGGATAGCCTTCGATGTTGAATTCTGTTTTTACCACCTTTTTAAGGTCGCGAACATCGTCAAAACGTATATGCCGCCCATCGGGTCGAGGATGCACGGTGATGCCTTGTGCTCCAAAACGCTCGCATGCCTTGGCGGTCTCCACTACGTTGGGAATATTACCACCCCGCGCGTTGCGGAGCGTGGCAATCTTATTGATGTTCACACTAAGTCTGGTCATCTTTAGGTAAAGCTAATCTGTAATCACACGCGAAGCGCTTTTTCGACCCCAAATGTATTATGTTTGTCGCGATAGAACCATTTTGGAGTTTTGAACGTTAAAGGAATATGTTGGTAAGGGATCTAATCAATGATTTAGTGCCACCGCTTCGGGCAACTGATACGGTAGGAAGGGCGGTTGCATGGATGTCGGTTTTCAAGCAATCGCACCTACCAGTGATGGGACCCAATGGTTTTATCGGTTTGGTCAGGGAGGATGATTTGGGTAGGGTGGATGACACCACCACCTCTCTGCAAGACCTTCAGATTCCCTTTTTACGCGTTTATGTAAACGAGTATCAGCACGTGTTTGATGCCGTAAGGTTATGCGCCGCCCATGAAACCACGGTTGTTCCCGTTCTGGACGATCCAGGCAGGTACTTGGGTTTGGTCACTTCCAACGACATCGTTGTAGCCATGGCCAAGTCAAATTCCCTTCAAGATCCGGGCGGGGTATTGGTGTTGGATGTTGATGCTGAAAAATACACCTTGTCTGAAATCGCCCGTATTGTGGAGTCCGAAGGAGCCAAATTGCTTAGCGTAAACACCAATCCGTCCACCGAACCCGGTAAAACCGAGGTCACGTTGCGTATTGATCGTGTGGATTTGACCCGCATCATGGCAGGCTTTTTCAGAAACGATTATGAAGTGAAGGCATCCTACCATCAAAGCGAATTCCAGCCTGATCTTCAGGCGCGCTACGATGCTTTTATGAATTATCTTAAAATTTAATTTTGCCGGAAGCTTCGTTGTGATGCCAACCGGAACCCTTCGCATTTTTTTCCTGATCCTTTTTTTGATCTTCCCTCGTTTCTCCTTTCAAGGGATTGCGCAGGAATTAACCGACACGTCAGGTTCAATCATCGTGGTGAAAAGGCTGGTCATTTCAGGCAATCAGACCACTAAAGCATCTGTGATATTGCGTGAGCTCATGTTCAAGGAAGGTGATACCCTAGAAGCATCTATCTTCCCAAAAATCCTCTCTAGGTCGCGTGATAACCTGATGAACTTGGGCATATTCAACTTTGTAGATGTCACAGCCGCCCAGGACATGGGTCCCTATCAAACGGTTTTGGTCAACGTAGTCGAACGATGGTATGTCATTCCGCTGCCACAGTTTGAGTTGGTAGATCGCAATTTCAATGAATGGATCAAGTCCGGGGACGCAGGTAGAATCAACTATGGATTGAATCTCGATTGGACCAATTTCCGCGGCATGAATGAAACGCTGAAGCTGCAGTTCAAGTGGGGATACACAAGGCGATTCGGTTTGTCATATCAACTGCCATTCATCAATAAAAACCAGGATGAGGGACTCTCCTTTTTCGGTTATTATACCTTGAGTCAAGAGCTCGGTTATGCGGTAAAGGAAAGCAAGTTGTTGCTTTACAAGGCGGATGATGATTACGCCCGTGAGGAGACCAGTTTTGGCACCCGTTATACGCGGCGAAACGGTCATTTCAACACCTCTTTTTTTGGAGCCGAGTATCGAGACCTTCAAGTGGCCGACACCATCGTTGCCCTAAATCCAGACTACCTTTCACCTGGACTGTTCCGCCAAAGGATGTTGATGTTATCCTGGGGTTTTCGGAGGGATCTCCGCGACTACAAGTATTATCCACTGAATGGCTATGTCTTCGACATGGAAGTGGTAAAATCGGGTTGGGGATTCATCAAGGATGAACCGGAATGGATGGTTTTTACTGCGCAGTTCAGAAAGTATTTTGCTGTTGCGAAGAAGTGGTATGCCTCCTATTCAATCAAAGGAAAGCTATCCGGGATCAGTGAAACACCTTATTGGGTTCAAAGGGGTTTTGGGTATGGCAATGATTTGGTGAGAGGCTATGAATATTACGTGGTTCCCGGACAAAATTTCTTGCTTTTCAAATCCAATCTGAAATACAACCTGCTGCAAACAAAAGTGGTTTCATTGCCACTGCCGATATCCGAAAAGTTCAAAACCATACCCAACGCCATATACCTCAACGTAGGGGCAGAGTCGGGTTATGTCAGAGACCGGCAATTTTCGAAGTCGAACCCTTTGTCGAACACTGTCCAATTGGGTTATGGTGTGGGATTGGACTATGTCACTTACTACAATTTGGTGTTCAGCGTAGAGTATTCCTTCAACCGAATGGGTGAAAGCGGTTTCTTTCTGCATTTTGCCGCGCCCATATGAGGTAGGTTTGAGTAATCCCTATATTTGTCGTAATGACAAGCAACATCACCAATACCCCCACTTTTGCCATTTATGGTCGAACGGGTAGTCAGGCCATTATTCCGTATGTAATCAGTTTGGTGGATGTTTTGCGTACTTCCGGAATCAGTGTGCTGATTTACCAACCGTTGTTGAGTTTTTTAAAGCAGAACGGGTCAACGCTCAAAAACCTTGATACCTTTTCCACGCACGATGAATTGGAGGGAAGAGCTAACTTTTTGTTGAGTCTGGGAGGTGATGGCACTTTGCTCGACACCATTACCTTGGTTAGAAACCATGGTATTCCTATTGTTGGAATCAATACGGGGCGTTTGGGTTTTTTGGCCAGCATCTCCAAGGACAATATCGTGGATTGCGTGGAGTCCTTGCTGCAAGGCCGATACGATTTGGATCGCAGGTCCTTGATTCGGTTGGAGACCCCGATTCCGTTGTTTGGTCAAGTCAATTATGCCTTGAATGAGATTACCATTCACAAAAAGGACAGTTCTTCCATGATCATCATTCATACCTACCTGAATGGCGAGTATTTAAATAGCTACTGGGCAGATGGCTTGATCATTTCCACACCTACGGGATCCACCGGCTACTCTTTAAGTTGTGGCGGACCCATCATTGTTCCCCAATCGGAAAACTTCGTAATTACCCCGATTGCACCGCATAACTTGAACGTTAGACCGATTGTGGTATCCGACAAATATGTGATATCCCTTGAGGTGGAGGGCCGTAACCCCTATTTTCTTGCCTCATTGGACTCCCGCTCGGTAACCATTGATGCTTCTGTTCAGTTAGCCGCTAGGAAAGAGGATTTTTCCATAGACATTGTTCGACTACACTCCGAAAATTTTCTTAATACATTGAGAAACAAGCTTATGTGGGGGCTTGATGTTCGCAATTGAAAAATAAAACCTTTAACCCAATTGTGGATAAATTGTTTATTTTTGTAATTCAACCATTTACCAAATCATGAGTAAGCTTAAGGTTATCGTTGTTTTGCTGGTAGTATTGTTACCCTCCTTGGCCAGCGCACAGCGTTATAAACAGCGCTGGAAATCCTACCGTACAGAGGTGCACTTTGGTGCAGGTGTTACCAACTTCCTAGGTGAATTAGGAGGGGCTGACCAAGTTGGTACGGATTATTTCAAGGATTTGGAAATCAGTGAAACCAATCTGGCAATTTCAGCGGGCTTCAGGTACCGATTGAGCCAGGTTTTTTCACTCAATAACACCCTAACCTATGGACGGGTTACGGGTGACGATGCACTCACAAAGGAGTTTTTCCGCAATTACCGAAATCTCAATTTCAGGTCCGATATCGTTGAAGCCTCTTCCACAGTAGAAGTGGCTTTGATTAAAGAGCAGGTGGGTGCACGTTACAGGCTCAAAGGAATCAGAGGAGCCCGCGGATTTGAACTATCGGCATATGCCTTCGCGGGATTGGGTCTTTTTTACTTTAACCCCAAAGGAGAATATCGTGGAGAGTGGGTCAACCTCGCTGAATTGAATACGGAAGGCCAGGGTTTAACGGACACCCGTAAGGATTACAGTCGCATTCAGTTGGCTATTCCCGTCGGCATTGGTTTCAAATATGGAATTGATCGCCGTTGGTCCGTTGGACTGCAATATGGTATTCGCAAGACCTTTACCGACTACATCGATGATGTGAGCAAAACCTACTATTCACCTTCTGCTTTAACTTCTTCCGGGGGCTCATTGGCCGCTGAAATGGCGGATAAATCCGATAACGAGTTTCCCTACATCACTGCGGTAGGAGAACAACGAGGAGATCCTCGCGACAAGGATTCCTATATGTTTGCCATCTTCAGCATCAGTTACAAGCTGCGCACAGGTAGGTCCGGCTTCCCGATGTTCTAATAACGTTCCATGCAAGCAATCTTTATCCATTGTTTGCGTTGAGGATGCTACCAAGAACCAGTTTTGTCAACTTACCCCAATGCTTTTAAGCTATTTGAACAAATTTCTTTTCGCTGCCATTTTTGGTGTTTTATCGATTGTTAACCAGGGTGTTGCTCAAAGCTATGAGGTTGGAGTGCTAGGAGGGGTAGCAACCTACAAAGGGGAACTATCCGCATCGCTATTCGATTACCGCTCATCTCGTCCAGCCTTCGGCGTGCTGATCCGAAAAAACCTAAATAATCATTGGGCTCAGAGAATTGCCCTGAATCTTGGAACCATTTCAGCCAGTGATGCCAATGCCTCAGAAGGATTCAAACAAAACCGTAACCTCTCTTTTAGGTCCCGCATCCTGGATATTCATTATTTGTTCGAATTCAACTTTTTCCCCTACCAAATTGCAAACCCCCAATCATTTTTTACGCCTTTTGTATTCGCAGGCATCAATGTGTTCAGGTTCAACCCCCAAGCCAATTTAGGAGGGGATTGGTATGATTTGCAGCCCTTAGGTACTGAGGGCCAAGGCACTTCTCTTTACCCCGACCGCAAAAGATACGCCCGAATTCAGGTAGGTATTCCGTTTGGTGGTGGGTTTAAGTTCAAGTTTTCCAGACGATTTGGTACCACCCTTGAATTCGGAGCGCGACGGTTGTATACCGATTACTTGGATGACGTCAGCACCACCTATGCCTCCAAGGACGTCCTTGCAGCAGCCAATGGCGAATTGTCAGCCATATTATCAGACCGCAGTTTGGATGGACCACTGGTTGACAATACCAATCGCCAGCGTGGCAATGCCTCTGATAACGATTGGTACATGTTTACGGGAATTACGTTGAACTATACATTGTCCAAAAAATATTCTGACAATTGTAGGCCTTTCAAAGGGAAATTGCGCTGACCTTCACCTCTTAATTTCCTAAATTTGTGTCCCTTTGAACCATGAGCGCCAAGGAGCGAATAGATCTTACCAAGCTTCCATCTCACGTCTGTGTTATCATGGATGGAAATGGTCGTTGGGCCAAAAAGCAGGGAATGCTGCGAACCATCGGTCATCAATCCGGTGTTAAAGCCGTCCGTGATACGGTTGAGGCCGCCGCAGAGCTGGGAATCCAATACCTGTCCCTTTACGCCTTCTCTACGGAAAACTGGAAACGTCCACGATGGGAAGTGGATGCCTTAATGGACCTATTGGTGAATTCCATTAACAAGGAAACCAAGACCCTCATGGATAACAATATCCGATTGGTGACGATCGGTGATACCGAATCCTTACCTGCCGGATGTAAAAAAAATTTGGAAGAGTGCATTCAAAAAACGGCCCAAAACACGCGGATGACATTGGTTTTGGCGCTTAGTTATAGTGGTCGGTGGGAGTTGTCAAGAGCTACGAGATTGATTGCAGAAAAGGTTGCCAAAGGGGAAATCGATGTGGCCTCCATTGATGATGCCACCCTCTCAGCCCATCTGTGTACGTCTTTTTGTCCCGACCCTGAATTGATGATCCGAACCAGTGGTGAGCATCGCATCAGTAACTTCATGCTATGGCAGATCGCTTATGCCGAATTGTATTTTACCCAAAAACTTTGGCCGGATTTCCGTAAGGAGGATTTTTATGAAGCCATTGAGGATTTCCAGAAACGTGACCGTCGCTATGGCATGGTCCAAGAGCCAACAACCAACTGACCCATGCCCATTCGCAAACTGATTTGCTTTTTTTTCCTGTATGCCTGTCCCATGCTGTCCATGGGTCAGGTCTCCATCGTTGCCGATAGCGCGGAAGCGGTCATCGATTATGCAACCCCTCGTGAATTTGAAATCGCCGGCATCACCGTAAGCGGTGTGCGTTATTTGGATGAAAAGGTTTTGATTGCTTTATCCGGCTTGAACGTAGGCGACAAGGTCACGATTCCCGGGGAAAAGATCTCTAAAGCCATTGAGAACCTTTGGAAGCAGGGGTTATTGTCAGACATCAGGATTGTGGCTACCAGAATTGTTGGTAACAGTGTCTTTTTGGAGTTTCGTTTGGAGGAGCGTCCGCGATTGTCGAGGTTTTCCTTTGAAGGGGTAACCAAATCTGAGGCGGATAAGATTCGTGAAAAAGTGAAGTTGGTATCAGGTAAAATCATCACTGAGGACCTGGTGCAAAATGTCACCAATGAGGTGCTCAATTTTTATGTGGACAAGGGTTTTTTCAATGCGGCCGTGCGCATCGATTTGAAAGATGAGTCCAACGTACCGAATAGCCAAATCCTGACCATCGTGGTCGATAAAAAGAAGAAAGTTAAGGTCAACTCCATCACCATCGAGGGTGTGGCGCAGGCAAATGTCAAAAAGCTCAAGCGGAAAATGAAGGAAACAAAAGAGAAGCGTTTTTACCGTCTCTTTTCCGTCTCCAAGTTCATTCAGGGTAACTTTGAAAAAGATAAGGAGTCTGTCGTTGCCGAATACCGAAAGTTAGGTTTCAGGGATGCCAAGGTGGTTTTCGACACCGTTTTCAAGCACAGTGAAAAAACGGTCGATGTGATACTGAAAGTTTCAGAAGGCCCCAAGTATTATTTCCGCAATATCAATTGGGTGGGTAATACCAAATACGCGGCTGCCGATTTGGAAAGAACGCTCAACATCAAGAAAGGGGAACTTTTTAATCAAAAGAAGCTTGACGAGGGATTGTTTGGCAGCCAATCGGGCCGTGACATCACTTCCCTTTATATGGATAACGGTTATCTGTTTTTTCAAGTTACCCCGGTAGAGGTGGCTGTCAACGGAGACTCCATTGATTACGAAATGCGGATCTATGAGGGCAAGCAAGCGATTGTGAATAAAATCACCGTGGTTGGAAATACCAAAACCAATGACAAAGTGGTGATGAGGGAGATTCGAACCTTGCCCGGACAATTGTTTTCCCGTTCGGACATCATCCGTACGCAGCGGGAATTGGCTCAGCTCGGCTACTTTGACCAAGAGAAACTAGGTGTAAATCCCAAGCCCAATCCCCAGGATGGAACAGTGGATATCGAATATGTAGTGGAGGAGCGCCCCTCGGATCAGATAGAGCTTTCCGGAGGATGGGGCGCAGGACAGGTTGTGGGAACTTTAGGCGTCACCTTCAGTAATTTCTCCGCCGCCAATTTTTTCAAGAAAGGTGCTTGGACCCCATTGCCCTCCGGCGACGGACAGCGATTGAGTCTGCGAGCGCAAACGAACGGAAAGTATTTCCAATCCTACAGTATTTCATTCACTGAGCCATGGTTAGGAGGCAAGAAACCCAATTCGTTAACCGTTTCGGCATTCCGATCCGTACAATCCAACGGATTTCCCAAGTCGGATGCCTCCAGGCAATCGATCGGCATCAACGGTGTATCGGTTGGCTTGGGCCAGCGCCTCCGCATCCCCGATGACTACTTCAGCGTCTACCATGAATTGAATTACCAGTATTATGAGCTGACCAAATATTCCTCCACTTTTCTGTTCAGCGACGGGTACGCCAACAACATCAATTTTCAGGAAACGATTTCCAGGAATTCCGTGGATGCCCCGATTTATCCTCGAACCGGCTCCCAATTTTCTTTGACACTGCAGCTGACGCCACCTTACTCCCTTTTCAACGACAAGGATTATTCCATTTTGGAGGATCAGGAAAAGTACAAGTTCATCGAATACCATAAATGGAAATTCAACGCCGCATGGTTTACCCCCTTGGCATGGAACAAGCTGGTGCTTCACGCCAGAGCCAGTTTTGGATTCCTGGGCTATTATGACAAAGGCATAGGCCAGTCCCCGTTTGAAAGGTTTTATTTGGGTGGCGACGGACTTTCCGGGTATTCTTTGGATGGTCGAGAAATCATCGCTCAGAGGGGATATCCCAACAATTCTTTGAATCCCCGTGGCGGTGGCACAATTTATGATAAGTACACCATGGAATTGCGCTATCCGCTTTCCTTGAACCCATCGGCCACCATCTACGTCATGGGTTTCCTCGAGGCAGGGAACGCGTTTGCACGATTCCGTGAGTACAGCCCATTCGACGTCAAAAGGGCTGCCGGTGCAGGAGTGAGGATTTTCCTACCCATGTTTGGTTTGCTAGGATTGGATTGGGGCTATGGTTTCGATAATGTCCCTGGTCTACCCAACAGAAACGGGGGCGAGTTCCACTTCACCATCGGACAGCAGTTCTAAAAAATCATTACATTTGCATTAATTTAAAACAATTCATTATGAAGAAGTTAGTTTCTGTTTTGATGCTGTCGGTCATCTGCTTTTCGACCGGAGCATTCGCTCAAAAATGGTGCTATGTCGACACCCAATATATTCTGGATAACATCCCAGAATACAAATCCGCTCAACAACAACTCGATCAACTATCAGTTAGTTGGCAAAAAGATGTGGAGGCTAAGTATGCTTTCATCGACAAGCTTTACAAGGATTTTCAAGCTGAGCAAATTTTGCTTACGGATGAAATGAAGCGCAAGCGTGAAAATGAAATTATCGCCAAAGAGAAAGAGGCGAAAGAGTTTCAGAAGCAGAAGTTCGGTTATGAAGGCGAGTTGTTTAAAAAGAAGCAAGAGTTAGTAAAGCCGATTCAAGACAAGATCTATAACGCCATTAAGAAAATGGCAGCCGAGCAGAGTTATGCCGCTATATTTGACAAATCCTCTGATTTGATCATGCTCTATGCCAACCCCAAGTTTGACAAGAGTGATGAAATTTTAAATGCTATGGGTTACAAGGCCGGAGAAAAAGGTGGTGATGGTGGTGCAGGCAAGTCGGGAGGTTCATCCTCCGGCGGTGCAGGATCCACCAGCCCCAAGGAAAACCCTGCCGGAGGCAGCAATTCGGATATTAAGCCCAAGTAATCCCATCAAAGACTACCCATCTTAAATCAACCGTATAAAACAACCTAATTTATGAAGCGTATCATTTTTATTTTGGCCTGTGCCTTTCTTGCTCTTTCTGCACCCTCCTATGCTCAACACACGAAACTCGGACATATCAACACGAGTCAATTGGTGCTGTTGTTGCCTGAGATGAAGGCTGCCGACTCTTCTTTGCAAAAATTCAGTGCGTCCTTGGAGTCACAACTCAAGGTCATGTTCAATGAATATCAAACCAAGGTGGCCGACTTTAAAGCCTCAGAAGCAACCATGGCTGAACCTGTAAAACAAACCAAGGCGAAAGAAGTGGATGATTTGGAACAACGTATTCGTCAGTTTCAAGAAGATGCCGAGGCTTCTGTGCAAAAGAAAGAACAGGAGTTACTGGCTCCCATCTCCAAAAAGGTGGAAGACGCCATCAAGGCAGTTGCAAAGGAAAAGGGTTATGCTTACATCTTTGATATGAGCCGTGGCTCGGTCATCTATGCCCAGGAAACCGACGATATCATGCCATTGGTGAAAACGAAACTCGGATTGAAGTAATTCGAAAAAATGAATCTTATGGCCCCCGTATGAAACGACATTCCATTTCATACGGGGGCTTTCTCTTCATCAGCTGCAATACTTGAACAACAAGTGACACTGAAAAACAAATCAAAATCCGGGAAAAAGGCGCCAATAGGAATATTTGATTCCGGCATCGGTGGACTCACCGTTGCTGATGCCATCTTAAGGCAGATGCCTAAGGAGTCGATTGTATACTTCGGTGATACGGTACATATGCCTTATGGTGAGAAATCGGCCGATGCAATCAAAGGCTATGCAGAAAAGATTACGGATTTTTTATTGGAAAACGGTTGTAAGGCGATTGTGATCGCTTGTAATTCCGCATCATCTGTTGCTTACGAAACAGTGCTGAAAAGAGTAGGTGACCGGGCTATCGTAATTGATGTGATCAATCCTGTGGTTCAAAAGGTAGCCTCGCTTTCCAAAGTGAAGGAGGTAGGCGTCATCGGTACGCGCGCCACCATCAGGTCGAATGCTTATGCCGATCGGATTGTAAGTCTTGCCCCCGAAAAGAAAGTTTGCTCATTGGCCACGCCGCTTTTGGCACCTATGATTGAGGAGGGTTTTTTCAACAATAAAATCAGTCGCACCATCATCAACAATTACCTTTCAAGGCCCAAGTTGAAAAAGATTGATGCCTTGATACTGGCTTGCACCCATTACCCTTTGATCCGGAAGGAGATTGGCGACTTCTATAAAAGGGAAATCCTCATTGTCGATTCAGCTGAAATCGTGGCCTCCGAATTGAAGTCCAAATTGAAAGCACAAAAACTTTTGACTGACAGGATGAATGCCGGCGTGAAGCGGTTTTTTGTGTCCGACGTAACGGCTTCATTCGAAAAAAGCACCAAAATATTTCTAAAAAGCAAGGTGCGATTGGAGCTTCGGAACCTTTGGAAACCCTGATTTATTTTTCGTGGTTTTCATACCACTTGGAATACATCAAGTAGTTGCGGGCAATACGACCGTTCAATTCGCGAAAATGCTCCGGTGACATTTGCTTCACCTTTTTTGCCGGAACCCCTGCCCAGATGCTACCCGGTTCTACGATGGTGTTCTCCAACACTACGGCACCCGCAGCAATCATGGCACCTTCACCGATGATGGCATGATCCATGACAATCGCTCCCATGCCAATCAAAACATGATCGTGCAATGTGCATCCGTGAACAATGGCGGCATGACCGATGGAAACATCGTTTCCAATCACCGTTTTCGCTTTTTGGTAAGTACAATGAACAACAGCCTGGTCCTGAATATTGACCCGGTTTCCGATGGTGATGGAATTCACATCACCCCTGATTACGGCGTTAAACCATACAGAACATTCATCGCCCATAACCACTTCACCGGTGATGGTGGCATTGGGGGCCAGAAAACAATCTTTGCCAAAGGCAGGAGTGATTCCGTTGATGGGTAGGAGAAGTGCCATGAGCAGGGTTTATATCCGCCAAATTAGGAATACTTCCCTCTTTTTTTGATTAAATTTACAATATGAAAAAACCGCTCATCTCGTTTGCAATCCCCCTCAGTCTGGTTTTTGGATTGATGTCTTGTTCAGACGAGGAGACTTTTCCTTTAACACCCGTAATTTCCTTCAAATCATTGGAAAAATTCACGGCTCAATCGGGAGCAGATTCCTTGATGCTCACATTTTCCTTTACCGACGGCGATGGCGACATCGGATCAGCCCCTGCAGATACATTTGGAAGGGATGTAGACGTCAGATTGTTTGAGAGCAATAACGGCGTTTTTCAAGAGGCACCGCTCAGCGCACCATTGGAATACAGGGTTCCTTTCCTGGAGCCTCGTGGCAATAACGAATCGCTCAAAGGTGATATCAAGATCAACATAGATTATAACGTCCTGCGGCCCAACGACACCATTTTTTACAAGGTGATTTTGGAAGATCGGGCTGGTAATCGAAGCAACGAGATCACCACCTCCACCATCATTACCAAGGTGCAATAACTCAATAGTCGAAGGCAAAACCGTTCGGCCCAATACCGACACGAATCGAATCAATGCGTACGCCATTCAGGTCGTAACGCAGCACATGTCCGTTTTGCGTGAATCCCGGTGCAACCGCGCCCCACACATGACCCGATGCTGGATCGATGCCGAAGCCGTAAAAATTACCATCGATGGTCGAACTGGTCGGAAGCACATTATCGTCGGCATCCATCATGTAAACCGGCCCGTTGTATCCGTCATTGCCACTTAAGAAATACAGCTTGGTGCCAGTGTTGTTGGTTTCTAATTTCAAAGGATGAACATACTGACCCATCGGTAACGTTAGGTCGACGGTAAGTGTGGTGGGGTCGATTCTCCACAACGAACCTCCAATGTCATCAGCGGTTCCTCCGATATAATCAGGGCCAGTGGTGCCTCCACAGAGTACCCAAATGCGTCCATGGTCATCCTGCCTTATACTGTTGGGCTTGAGCCCAACAGTAATGGTACTCAACACAGTTCCATTATCGGTGTCAATAACGCTAACGGTACTGTCTGAATCGTATGCGCCGCTATTGGGAACGAAAAGTCGGTTCCCGGATAACAGCAACTGCTCGGGTCCTTTGCCAACATTGATGGACGAAATAATCGTGTTCTGATCCAAATCAACGAATTTCACAGAGTTGCTGTTCCAGTCAGATACATATCCTCTGTTTCCCGACACGGCCATGTACCTGGGGCCGGAGAAGCCTGTGATGGTTGCTAAGCTTTTGGCACCGGGCACTTCAATCACTTCGATTTTTTGGGAGTTGTTGAGTACCAGGTAACCTTTGCCTTGATGGATGGTCATGGATTGTGCCACATCACCCGCAGCAAATCCGTTCACGGATTGAAACAAGTTGTTGGTGACAGCACCGTTATTGGCATTGATAAAAGAGAGCTCTGCATTACCTGCGAAAAAAGTTCCTTCATTCACTACATAAACGCCCTTGGAATCGCTCACTATGGGGTTGTTGATTTCATCCTTTTTGCAGGAATACAGCAAAATGGAAAGTGCGAGGAGGCATGTCAAGTTTTTCATGATTGGTGCTTTCATTTTTGATTTTTGGAATGGATGAATTTGACACCGGTCGTAAACCATCTGCCGGGCATGGGCCTGTAAGGCATCAGTTGGTACTCGGTGTCATATAGATTATTGATGCTCACCGTGATTCCGAAATGCGCTTGGTTTTTAATGAACCAATGCTCTAATCGCAAATCGGCAACGACAAATCCCTCAATCCATTGGGTATTGTCGGCATCCGTATATCTTGATCCTGTAAATGCATGGTTATATACAACGGTCGTGTTGTTTCTTGAAAAATGAATGCCTGCGGTGGCCTTGTGATTCGGAATGTACATCAGTTCATTTCCCAGAAGATGGGTTTCATTGCTATGATAGGACTCCACCATGGTAGAGGAAACAAATGCGTACTCGCCTGAAAAATCCAATTTCGATTTCGCAAAGGAAATTCGGTGGTGGATATTGATTTCACCGCCAAGGGTCTCTACCTTACGAAGATTATCAGGGGCATAAATGCCTCCTAAAGTAGGTTGCCACCTGATCCAGTTGCTCGTTTCGCTGTGATAGGCATTGATGATTAAACTCGTGTTTTCAAGTGTGGGATGCCTAAGTTCCAGGCCAGCTTCCAGGTTCACGGCGTCTTCAGCCTCCAGTTCAGGGTTGCCACCTGGAACCCAATATAAATCATTCATGGAGGGGATATGGTAATTGCGCCCGACGGAGGTTCGCAACACCACTAGGTTTTTATAAATACTGGTTTCCAGGCCCAGTTGTGGAATCCATGCAGGTGCATTGTTATATAGCATCTCCTTGCGTAGGTTGAATTGGGCCTTGAATTTTCCCTCGTGGTTGAATTTCAGCCCTGCGTATAGCGATAGCAAATCACGGTGTCTGCTTTCAGAACCATATTCCTTGAAGTAGGCACTGGCACCGGAGTAATTCACACCCGAACTCAAAAACATTTTTCTGGAAATGAACATGCGCCATTCCACATCCCCCGTTAGAGTTTTCGATGGATAAAAGGTGCGGATTGAATACTCCGAATCTTCATAGCGTTGGTATTCCCAAAAGATACCTGCTTTGGCATGCACCCCCCATTTTGATTTGTTGATTTTATACGTGCTGACCAACCGAAGGGAACTGTCATTTTGAAATGCGCTGCTGCCGGGGTCGGTCATCAAAGGAGGTATTTCTCGATTCAAGGTTTGATACCAGGCACTCAGTCCAATGTATTGGTCTTTGCCGGTCTTCAATTTCAAATCCTGCATCAAACCGAAGCCGCTATTAGATGCATTTTGAAGCCTTTGCTTGGGGAAATCACGGCTTGCCCGGTTGATGAACGAGAAATTATTTTCAGCAGCCCCGTAAAAAACATGTGTTTTACTCTCTAGGTATTTATTCGATAAAAACGAGGAGCCTGAAACACTCGTCGTTCCATAGCTTCCTGCCTCAGAAGTAAGTTTGAATTGCTGTTGTTGTTTAAATGAAGGATCGCTATTTAGCAAATGAACGCTGCCTCCAATGGCTGAGGAGCCGTTGATGGCCGAGGAGCCGCCACGTACAACCAATATTTCTTCGCAAAAGGCCACAGGTAACAAGGATAGGTCGCCCAATCCCAAAGTGGGAGAAGTGATGTTGAGTCCATTCCAAAAGACAGATGTGTGGCGGGCCTCGGTGCCCCTGGAGGACAAGGTAGAGGATCCTCCCGCTCCATAGGATTTCACAAATAAGGAGGAGTACCTTGACAGCAATTCACCTAAGTTGCTTCCTTGGGATGTAGCAAGTGCAATCGAATCCATGAACAAGGTTGAGTTGCCTACCGAAAAGATCAACGGACGCTCTGCACGGATTTCAGTGGTGGGCAGCAAAAGAGTGTCGCCCTGCTGAGCTGACAAGGGCTTGCCAACTAACAAAGTCAAAAGGAAAACAGCTATACAGAATGTCCTCATTGCGTTTCATTAAATCCGCGAAACGGAAAAAGCAGGACGTAGGGGACAATACTCCCCGATGAACACGTCCAATCCTTTCCTCCGAAAGACGGCACCAACTCAATTGCGGCAGGTCTTCTGACTCGCCCGTCCATCCCACCTTCCCATTGCACTAAGCAACAGTGGTATAACGATGATGGAGTAACACTCCGGGCTCACAGCAGCGGGGACTGTTCCGGACTTACACCGGATTCCCTTTTAATGACAAGACCGATGTCTTGCCAACCGTAATTGAAGCGAATATACGACAAACAGGCTAAATAATGAAAAAGTTAATCAGCTTTCTATTGATTTCAGCACAATTGGGAGATGATTTTTTTCAAAATTTCGGCATCTTGCAATGGCGGCCATAAGCCGGTTTTAACCGAGTCTTCCGCTGGAAAGGATGATGCCTGTTGGATACAGGTGAATCCGTACTTTTCTTCATAGACCTTTCCAAGATATTCTTGCTCAGTTTGGCCTGGCGTCGGAATGAACACGACCTTGCCATGTTGTAAACGGGCCAAATCCATGAGTGTGCTATAGCCGGGTCTTGCATAAAACACGGGGTTGTGACTTAATACGCCGGTCATTTGGCTGTCGGTGATGCCATCAAAAAACGTGACATCGTTAATGTGGGTAACGGTATTGCCATGTACACCTTTTACTATCAAACTACGACCGGGCAGCGTTTTAAAATGCCGGAAGATTTTTTCCTCCAAAATAGTTCGTTGGGGTTCAGGGCCAGAAAGCAAAGCTAAACGGTCATAGTGCATCTCACTTGTAATGGCAGCATCTGATTTAATTGGGAATCGTGATAAGATGCCGATGTAATGATGTGGGATGGTCAACCCTTCTGATGAGGAGAGCCTGCCTGCCAAAACGCCTCCGGATTCGGCAGGTTCATCCACAATCCACACACGGTTGAATTGATTGAGGAACCTGCGTTGAAGCCAAAAAAGCAAACGGTCAGCAAATGGAAAACGGGTTCCGGAACGGATGTGCACTTGATGGGTCATGAAAACACAATGCGCATTTTGATGATGAAGACCGTATCGGTTATCGGAAAGGACGTGGGAGATACCGTATTCCCGGAGGATGGATGGTAACAACTTTTTCTCCTTTTGGATGGCACGTAGCAGGGATGGTGTTTTCAACAACATATGCAACAACATGGATCCGTTGGTGGGATACGTAATACGATAGGAGGGCAGCTCTATCAAATCCAAATGTGGAAATCGTTTTTTCAGCAACTGAAGCCCTGTGCCCGAACCGCCTATGATCACTTTAAAGCCATGCTCCTGCAATTGTTCAATGACGGGGATGCATCTAGTGGCATGACCAAGTCCCCAGTCCAAAGGGGCTACCAAGACGGTCTTTTGCTGCTGAGTCATTCCACAAATGTAATGGAAGTGTACACCTAATCGAATGTGTAAATTTGCAGCCGAAATGGGTAAGAACAAACTACAACGATTTGCCGAGCTTGAACAACTACAAAGGGTTTATCAGCCTGCATCCGCCTATGCGGATCGTGAACACCCCCTCAAGGGGAAATGGCAGCAAGAGGTTTTTTTCAATGACCGACCCATTGTGCTGGAGCTGGGCTGTGGCAAAGGAGAATATACCGTAGGGCTGGCCCGCATGTTCCCGGAAAAGAATTTCATCGGAGTGGATCGAAAAGGGGCCCGACTGTGGAGAGGTACCAAGATCATCAACGAAGAAAATATCACCAATGCTGCATTTTTGAGGATGCAAATCCAGCATTTGTCCTCCATTTTTGCCCCCGGCGAGGTGGATGAGATCTGGATCACCTTTCCGGATCCCCAGCCTCAAAAAACAAGAGCAAAAAGCAGAATGACCGGACCCGGCTTCTTGGACATGTACGGTAAATTATTGAAACCCGGTGGCAAAATCCACCTGAAAACAGATTCACTCCCTTTCTACGAATACTCCGTGGAGGTGGCCAATGGTGTGGGAGCCCAAATTTTGGTTTCCACTGCCGACCTCTATGGCACCCTACAAACGGATGCAATTTTGGAAATCAAAACCACCTATGAGAAGCGCTTTTTGGCTGAAGGTCTCAAAATTTGCTATCTGGTTTTCACATTGCCCTTACCTGTTAAGGTTAATTAGCTGTAAAACAAATCAATGATTTTTTGTCGCAGCTCCTATTTTGAATGCCGTGTAAGCCTCAATGCCGTTGTTGTTTGCCGTAACTTTGCGTTCTCAAAATCA
>JBMTLM010000004.1:0-21270 GCA_049431185.1 Bacteroidia bacterium
TCTGAGCGCTTTCGCGGATGTCGCATGCGTGCCAATGACAAGTACCAAATGCAGACAATGCCTGTGCGGCCTGCTCCAAGGGCTCCGCTTTGCGGCTGGTGATGGTTACCGTGGCGCCTTCCTGCAACAACCTTTTGGCGATGGCAAAGCCGATGCCGCTTCTGCCTCCCGTAACCAATGCAAATTTGCCCTTAAACCTGCTGTTCATTTGGATTTGGATTTGGTTTCGCGTTTCAATTCAAACTCCGCACGCACATCGCTACGGATGTTGATTTTTTGGAATGGCAAAGATGCATCACCACCGCCACCTGCGTCCATCGACTCCATTACCGAATTGGCACTTCTATGCATCAGCACGACGGGTGCTCCACCATCAATGTCTTCAATCAGCAATGCACCTTCCACCTGCTCACCAATGGCATCAGCCATGTAGGTCGCTTTTTCCAAAGCGGCTTTGGTGGCTTTAATGCGCAGTTCCTTTTTGAATTCGCTCATACGCGAATGCCAACGGCGACTGATATACATGTGCGTAACCGCCTTGTCGTTCAAACGCGAGGCTATGGCATCAATTTGTTTGGATCCGGAAAGGCGGATCACAAAAGTGACCTGCTCCATTAAACCTTGATCATCCTTGCGCTTCTTGCGAAAAAAATCCGCGTAAGCGCCACCCGACAATCCCTCCACCCGGATACTGTCCTTAGGGATACCGGCATCGGCGCAAGCTTTTAAAAATTCCTTGCGGATATCCTCCATCAATACTTTTTCCTTGCGGTTATTCAGATATTCCGCCAACACGAAATTCACATCCACCTGGTCAGGCTCAATGTCCATCTCAGCACTTCCCGTAACCACAATTTTTTTCGGTCCGGAATGGGTTTGGGTAATGGTGTTCACCATGATCTCCCGTTCCACATCGGGTTGCTTATTTTGGGCAAGCGAATAAAAGGGCAGCAGTGCAATACCCAATACAAAAAGAGGTCGTTTCATTTGAAGAAGGGATTGGTCTTTCAAATGTAACAAAAGAAAAAGGGATTCGGTTCAATTGTACATGCCCGACTCATAACCTTCATCCACCTGTAGTTGGCCTCCTGTAGCGGCAGCTACGGCCAGCATGTCACAAAACTCGTTTTCAGGGTGATTGTTGTGACCCTTGATCCATCGGAACCGTACCTGGTGTTGCGAGTAGATTGCCAAAAAACGTATCCATAAGTCGGCGTTTTTCTTGCCATGGAAATTTTTCTTGGCCCATCCGAAAACCCATCCCTTTTCTACCGAATCCACCACATACTTGCTATCCGATACCACCGTTACGGCTTCGTGCTTACGCTTCAGCGCCTCCAAGGCGATGATCACGCTCAATAATTCCATGCGATTGTTGGTGGTTTTACGAAAACCTTCGGAAATCTCCTTGCGATGGGGACCGGAAATCATCACCACGCCATAACCACCTGGACCGGGATTGCCACGGGATGCCCCATCGGTGTAAATGGTTACCATGTTGATGAATTATGAGAATGATACATGTTTAAAGAAAAGCAACCAAATTTAATCTAATTCAGGTTTACGAGGCTTAAACCCCCAAGTTGGTCCTGAACAATTTTACGGCAATGGCCAACAGGATAAAACCAAAAACCTTGCGAACAACACCAATGCCTACCGGACCCAACAGGCGCTCGAGGAATCCCAGGTTTTTAAGACACAGGTAAACCAGCGACAAATTCAACAGAATGCCGATGATGATCGTGAGGGAATCGTATTCGGCGCGCAAGGAAAGCAGCGTGGTCATGGTGCCGGTGCCGGCGATGAGGGGAAATGCAATGGGTACAATGGAAGCCGTGGCGGGTATTTCATCCTTGTGGATCTTGATGCCCAGAATCATTTCCAAAGCGATAAAAAACAACACCAGCGATCCGGCGATGGCGAAGGAAGATATGTCGAGCCCTAAAAACTTCAACAGGTTTTCCCCTAAAAAGAGGAACATGACCATGATCAACAATGATACCAGCGTGGCTTTTTCAGCGTGAATGTTACCGGCCTGTTTACGGATCTGTATGATGGCAGGAATAGAGCCGATAATATCGATGACCGCAAAAAGGATCATCGTAACGGTGACGATATCTTTAAAGTTCAGCGACAATTTTGATGCCTTAGCTCGGGTTATTTCAACTTGAAGGTCTCCAAAAACTTGGTGGTATAATTCCCTTTGCGGAAATCCTCATTCTGCATCAGCTGTTGATGGAAAGGTATGGTGGTCTTCACGCCTTCTATCACATATTCGCTCAAGGCACGCTCCATCGTTTGAATGGCTTCTTCACGTGTTTGCGCAATGGTGATCAGCTTGCTGATCATGGAGTCGTAATTGGAAGGAATCGTATAGCCGGCATACACGTGTGAATCCACCCGCACGCCATGTCCTCCTGGAACGTGCAGGTTGGTGATGCGACCTGGAGAGGGACGGAATCCGTTGTAAGGGTCTTCGGCATTGATGCGGCACTCGATGGCGTGCATGTTCGGATAATAATTGATACCCGAGATTTCGATGCCGGCGGCGATCTTGATCTGTTCCTTAATCAAGTCGTAGTTGATCACCTCCTCCGTTACGGGATGTTCCACCTGAATACGGGTATTCATCTCCATGAAATAGAAGTTGCGGTGCTTGTCTACCAAAAATTCTACGGTTCCCACACCTTCGTAGCTCACAGCCAAAGCCGCCTTTACGGCAGCGTCACCCATTTTCTCGCGCAACTCGGGAATCATGAATGGTGATGGCGTTTCTTCGAGCAATTTCTGGTGTCGACGTTGGATAGAACAATCACGCTCTGAAAGGTGACACGCTTTACCGTATTGGTCGCCTGCGATTTGAATTTCGATGTGGCGTGGCTCCTCAATGTATTTTTCTAAATACATGCCGTCGTTGCCGAATGCGGCACCAGCCTCTTGCCTGGCCGACGACCATGCGGCATCGAACTCATCTTCCTTCCATACGATGCGCATGCCGCGACCTCCTCCACCGGCAGTGGCTTTGAGGATGACGGGGTATCCGATTTTCTTGGCGATCTGCTTTCCTTCGTCGGCATGTTCCAACAATCCGTCGGATCCGGGAATCGTGGGTACGCCTGCGCGTTTCATCGTATCCTTGGCGTTCGACTTATCTCCCATGGAATCAATCATCTCGGGGGATGCGCCGATGAACTTGATGTTGTGCTTGGCGCAGATGTCGGAGAACTTGGCGTTTTCCGACAGGAAACCATAGCCTGGATGGATGGCATCGGCATTGGTGATTTCAGCCGCAGCAATCAAGTTAGGAATATTAAGATAGGAGTCACGGCTAGGAGGTGGTCCTATGCACACGGCTTCGTCGGCGAAGCGTACATGAAGGCTTTCACGATCGGCAGTGGAATAAACGGCCACCGTTCGGATGCCCATCTCCTTGCAGGTACGTATGATGCGTAAAGCGATTTCGCCCCTGTTGGCGATCAGGATTTTCTTGAACATGCGGTTTCAGCTGAATTATCAGGAAGGATCAACCAAAAAGAGTGGCTGATCGTATTCGATTGGCGTGGAGTTGTCGACCAACACTTTCACTATGCGGCCCTTCACATCGCATTCGATTTCGTTGAAGAGCTTCATGGCCTCGATGATACAGATCACCTGTCCGGGTTTCACCTCGTCCCCTACATTCACAAAGTTGGGTTTGTCGGGAGACGGCTGGCGATAAAACGTACCAATCATGGGTGATTTCACCGTATGGTACTTTGATTCGTCGGCTGCCTTGGGAGCTGCTGGGGCGGCAGCAGGTGCAGCAGCCGCAACAGGTGCTGGTGCTGGTGCGGCGGCCATTGGCATCACAGCTGGAGCAGCCGTTACCACTTGCATTTCGCGAGGAGCGTTTTTTATGGTAATCTTGAAGTCTTTCTGCTCAAGGCTGACCTCACTGACGCCCGACTTAGAAACAAAGCGGATAAGTTCTTCGATTTCCTTCTTGTTCATGATACAGGTTTAGTTAAAGAGTGAGTGTATTATTTAGAATCGTAAGCCCAACGGATGTAAACCGACCCCCAGGTGAATCCTCCACCGAAGGCCGCCAATATCACCACGTCGCCTTTATGTAATCGTTTTTCCCATTCCCAGAGACAAATCGGAATGGTGCCATTGGTGGTGTTGCCAAAACGCTCAATGTTGAGCATCACTTTTTCATTGCCCAAGCCCATACGGTTGGCCGTGGCATCGATGATGCGCTTGTTGGCCTGATGCGGCACGAGCCATGCCACGTCGTCCGCTTTCAAATGATTGCGTTCCATGATTTCAGCTGAAACATCTGCCATCTTTGTCACTGCAAATTTGAAAACAGCTTGTCCTTCCTGGTAAACAAAATGCTGCTTGGCATCTACGGTGGCATGTGATGCGGGCAGCACGCTGCCTCCGGCTTTCTGGTGCAAATACACACGTCCAGAGCCATCACTTCGCAGGATTGAATCCATGATGCCATTGCCACTGCTATCGGGCTCCAACAATACGGCACCACCGCCATCGCCGAAAATCACGCACGTGGCACGGTCAGTGTAATCAATGATGGACGACATTTTATCGACACCCACCACCAACACCTTTTTGTATTGTCCGCTCTCAATGAATTTGGAGCCGGTAACGAGCGCATAGATGAAACCGGAGCAGGCCGCATTGATATCATATCCGAATGCATTCACCATCCCTACCTTGTCGGAGATGATGTTGGCGGTGGCCGGGAACTGCATGTCGGGTGTAGTGGTGGCACAAATCACCATTTCAATTTCCTCGGGACCGATGCCTCGCTTTTGCAAGAGCCCTTTAACGGCCTCCACTGCAATATCAGAAGAACCTTTGCCTTCGCCCTTCAAGATGTGACGCTCCTTGATACCGGTACGCGTCATGATCCACTCATCTGTGGTATCCACCATCTTCTCGATTTCGGCATTGTTCAGCACGTAATCGGGAACCCAAGCGTTTACAGCGGTAATGGCGGCCCTGATTTTTTCCATAAAGATTATTTGGATAACTGTTCGCCCAATGAAATTTCGGATAGGGCACGGGAAATCTTATCGGGCATTCCGGCCTTGGCCACCTCACCTGCATGAATGATCATGTTCTTGATGGCTTTGGCATTGGAGATACCATGGGCAATGATGACGGTGGAGTTAACACCCAACACGGGTGTGCCGCCGTAATTTTCGAAATCAAACCGGTCGAAGTAAGCGTCATGCATTCCGCGCTTGCGAATCAATGAATAAAATGACTCGGCAAGTTTGAGCATTACATTGCCGGTGAATCCGTCACAAACAATCACGTCGGCCTTGTTATTAAACAAGTCACGACCTTCAAGATTACCTGTGAAATTGATATGGGGTGTGTTTTTCAGTAAAACGTTCGCTTCTTTGGTGAGCATGTTGCCCTTCTCATCCTCTTCTCCGATGCTCATCAATCCGACACGCGGGTTGGAGATATGATAAACGTCCTCGGCAAAGATGGATCCAAGAATGGCAAACTGTTGCAACATCTCCGGCTTGCAGTCGGCGTTGATGCCTACGTCCAACAGGATGCCTACTCCTCCATCTTCCTTGGGAACGATGGACGAAATGGCGGGGCGAAGAATACCGTTTACCGGTTTGATGGCGAACATTGATCCCACCATCATTGCACCGGTGTTGCCAGCGCTAGCAAATGCGTCAATCTTTTTTTCCTTGAGTAGGTGGAAGCCTACGGCGATACTCGAACCGGGCTTTTGCTGAAAAGCCTTGGTAGGGTTTTCGGCCATACCGATCACCTCGGTGGTGTTCACGAATTCAAATGCGGATGCATCACCTCCGTGCTGGGCCATGATGGAGCGGATGTCCGCTTCATGACCAATGAGCACCAAAGTGTGAGTGCTATCCAGCTCCCTACGGGCATGAAGGGCTCCCAGGGTGGTTTCAAGGGGTGCGAAATCGCCCCCCATCATGTCAATGCCGATTCTCATCGAAGGCGACAGGATGTGTGGAGTAAAAAGCCCGTTATGCTGCGGGTTGCTCCATTACGACCTTGCCCTTGTAGTACATCTTGCCCTCGTGCCAATAGGCGCGGTGCATCAGATGTGATTCACCTGTGGTAGGACAAACGGCAACCGTTGGGGCCGTAGCCTTGTAGTGGGTTCTCCTTTTGGCGCTTCTTGATTTCGAATGTTTGTGCTTTGGATTTGGCATTTTGTATGATTGTTATTCGGTTATGTTCAACTTATGTTTAATCAGGTTTCCCTGAATTTCTTCAACGCTTCCCAACGCGGATCGCTGGTTTCGGGTTTGAGGGCTTGACCTTCCTGCAGCTTGCGAATTACATCGGGGTTACATTGCGGTTGGCCATCATCGTTATCGGGATGTACGGCGCGCATGGGAACCTGCAGGCTGATGTAATCATAGATGTGCTGTGAAACATCCAACACCTGATCGCCATGTGGGATCACAATCACATCATCGGATTCTTCGCGGGCCTCATCACCAAACCGCACCAATAAGGTTTGTTTGAAATCCAACGGCAGGTTGAAATCATCCAAACAACGGTCACAGTTCAAGGTAATGTATCCCATGAAGTGGAACACCAGGGTCAGAACCGAGTGCGACTTATGAAAGTCGAGCCCAACCTGAACATGGGCATGGTGCACCACGGAATAGTCGAAGCATTCAAAGAACGGATCACCGATTTCGTATTCAAACCGATGGTTTCCTTCGGCCAATCCGGCGAATGGAATCGAATATTTGCTGAGGCGATCCGTCATCCGTTAGTTTGTCCAAACGAAGCGGGCAAAGTTACACAATTGGGGCGGATTATTAAAGCCCTTGTGGCTTATCTCTGAAAATCGTTTATAATAAACTGACTAACAGGGGTTTGCTTGAGCCAGTCCAAACCACATTAACGAACTAGGAGTTTTTGGGTGTAATTGGCTGATGGAGAATGTATTTGAATCAAATACAAGCCTGATGTTAGATTGGTGGTATCGAAAAACAGGCGGTTTTCGCCGAATCGAGATAATCCATTGAATACCTGAATGATAGTCCTCCCTTCCACATCCATGAGTTTGACGTTCAAAGGTTGTTGCCCTATTTGATCCGTGAACTCCAAGCACGTAATGCCCTTGGAAGGATTTGGAAATAAGCTATTTGCCGAAAACAAAAGAGGATCCAAACCGGTACCAACCGAACTGCCGAGCACATCAAACGACCAGTGACCATCGGGAGCCGGCATGGGTCTCACCTGGTTCTTGCCAGAAACAGCATTGGCTTCCACATAATACATGACATGGGTTCCAACGGGCGCTGCAGGAATGGATCCGATCCAATAGTCGGGATTGATGGCGCTCTGCAACATATTGACCGGAAGATAAGGCTGAAGGGTGTCGGTCCTCCACCATAAAATGGCATTGTTGATGCCGGAACGGTGTCGGATAAGCGCTTCCACCGCATAGGCATTCAACGTGTCGTAGGTGTCATTGAGTGGTTGATGGCTGATGAGTAACGGATCAGGGGTGGCCATTTCCTTGTCGATGCAGTGCAATGCCCCTAACGACCCGATGCTGGAAAGGGAATTGATTCCAACCACGTTGTAGCCGGGCATTGCTTCTCGGTAAATACGCAACGCGGTCGTGTCGGAGGGCACGTTGTAGGTGGGGACGATGATGGTTTTATTGATGAAGGAAGAGTTGGTATAAGTGAAATATCTGCCGCCGCTACCGGGATATTGCCCGTTGTCGGCGGGCATGGGAATGCGCACCACTTTGTAGGGTGTGCCATACACGGAGTTGAAGTTGTTGAGCACATAAAGCAAATTCGCCTCAATCTGCGGACCGTCGGCCACACCTGCAGGATATTGTCCCATGAGAATGGTCTCCTCATCGAGGAGCTTCATGTGCATATCGATGTGGTGTATCTGATCATAAGGCAATGTGTTCATCTTGATGTACCGGTTGATACCCATGAAACGGTTCATGATGGTATCGATCTGCGTCACGGTCTTGTTCGGGTTTTCATCGATGATCAAATTGGAAGAAAACCCGGTACCGAATCCGTCCGTCATGAAATTGCCACCGGTATGGATCAGATCCCATGGGGCCGTGGTGGTTTGATACACCGGAACGCCAATGGCTGCTGAGAGCTGAACGGGTGAAGCATCATCTGCTGGGCGCGGACGGTTATAGATCCAATCTACGCTGATCAATGAATCCACGTCGTTGGTGTAGGCGCTCCACAATCCGTAATCTCGACACCAGACTGAATTGAAAGGTATTTGCAGACATGTGACATTCACCGTATCCACTCCGCCGGAAGCCAGGTAGGTAATGGTGGATGACGGGTTGCTGGTCAGGATATACACTCTTGCCTGGTCTTTGGCATTTCGCACGATTTCACGCAACATACTATTGTAACTGGTCCACGAAATAGTGAGTCCCTGCAGCTCCTCCCATTCCGCAATGGTTCGCACGGGGGAGGCCGGAGGCGTGGTGATCATATTCATGCCGGCGCTCTCCACAGCCCTCGATTGCAAATAGGCTGGCATGTCCAGCGCTTCAGCAGGTGTCAACACATGGGGTAAACCTTGCATAGGAGTCAGAGACTGGGCCATTGAATGGCCTGTAAACGCCAAAACGGCGAAAAAAAGCAGCAAGGTATTGGCCAATTTTATAGGTTTATGCAGAGAACTCATGTTATAAAAATTTTTCCAAATATAAAGAACAACATCCATCCAAACATCCTTTCATGCAACACCAATTAGGCTGAATTGGGTTAAGTTTGCATACACAAACCCCATGTCAAATCATCCGCGCATTTTAGTCAATGGCCGCTTTGTTACGCAACAGCGGACTGGCGTACAGAATTTCGCACATCAATTGTGTGAAGAGTTGCTACAAGCCGGTGTCGATTTTGAATTGGTGATTCCACGAAATGCTCAGGTGTTGCACCCCGTTCATGGAGTCAAAACAACCACCTTCGGGGTATTGAGGGGCCATCCTTGGGAACAATTGGAGTTGCCGCTTTTAGCGAGATGGAGATCCGCCTTATTGTTGAATCTATGCAATACGGGACCCATGGGTTTTTCGTCACAGATTACCGTGCTGCACGATTTGGCCTTTTTGGTAAACCCCAAATGGTTTCGTCCGCTTTTCGCCCGTTGGTATGGTTTCATGGTTCCTCGTACCATTAAAAATTGTCAACATGTGGTCACGGTTTCCAATCAGATGAAAGCGGAGCTTATGAATCGGTTCCATTTACAGGGCAACCGTGTGTCGGTTTTGGGAAACAAGGTCGACCAGGAACTTTTGACTGCGCACCCGGAGAAACCTGCTTCAATTACGTCCGATACGTCCGATTTTTACCTGATGGTAGGTTCCAATGATCCACGTAAAAATTTCGAACCCGCCCTCAGGGTATTGGCGGGAGAAATGGGTAGAAAAATATTGGTGATTGGTGGCAGTGCTCAATCATTCGGACCATCTGGGTTTTTTGATAACACTAATGTAATCCGTTTGGGACGCGTGGGTTTGAACGAGCTCAAGTGGGCCTACATGAATGCAAAAGCGCTGGTCTCTCCCTCGCTGTATGAAGGCTTCGGCATTCCCAACCTGGAAGCCATGGCCTTGGGCTGTCCGCTGATCGTTTCCGACATCCCGGTGTTTCGGGAAGTATGTCAAACGGCAGCATGTTATTTTAATCCGAAGGAACTGTCGACTTTGGCTGCGGCGATCCATTCATTTGAATCCGATTCCGATGGAAAAACTGTTCGAATCAACGAGGGAAAAACTATTTTTACGCGATATCAATCGGAAAATCGAGCAAAAATCATCCGCGAAATAACGGACATGGCATGAAAGTAGCATTGGTCCAGGACTGGTTTGTGGTTAACGGAGGCGCTGAAAAAGTGTTCCGTGAATTCGTCCACTTGTTTCCCCATGCTGATGTTTTCGCGTTAGTTGATTTTCTCAAGGAGGAGGACCGCGCTGATATTTTGGCAGGGAAAAATGTGACCACCACCTGGATTCAGCTACTACCCTACGCCAGGAATTCTTTTCGCAACTACCTGGTGTTTTTCCCACATGCCATCAGAAGCCTGGATTTATCAGGGTATGATTTGATCATCTCCTCCTCCTATGCGGTGGCAAAGGGCATTCGCAAAAGAAAAGGGCAGACGCATATTTGCTATTGCCACTCCCCGGTGCGTTATGCCTGGGATCTGCGACAGGCGTATCTGTCACGGCTAAAAGGCCTTAAACGAATGGTGGCAGGGCTGATGTTGGACCATGTTGCACAAATGGATCTGAAAACCATTGGTGAAGTGGATCATTTCATTGCCAACTCCCGCAATGTGGCTGAACGAATCAAACGGATTTATAACCGCGAATCCACCGTAATCTATCCGCCCGTTGACATCGATGGGTTTGCCCCGCATCATGAAAAAGAAGGTTTTTATTTCACAAGCTTGCGGGTGGTTCCTTACAAGCGACTGGATTTGATTGTGGATGCCTTTCGGCTCATGCCCGACAAAAAACTGGTTGTTTCGGGTGATGGCCCTGCGTTGGCCAAGATCCGCTCAGGAGCTCCTTCAAACGTTGTGTTCCTAGGCTTTATCGACAAGCCTTCGCTGGTGTCATATATGCAACGGGCCAAGGCGTTCATCCTCGCGGCAGAGGAAGACTTTGGCATCACCAGCCTGGAGGCACAGTCATGCCTGACCCCGGTAATCGCCCTCAGGAGGGGCGGATACCTGGAAACCGTCGTGGAGCACAAAACCGGTGTCTTTTTCAACGACCAAACCGTTGAGGCCTTATGTGACGCTGTATGGTCATTTGAACAGCGCACTCAGCCTTTTGAAGAAAAGGATTTCCTTGAAAACGTTTCGGGTTTCTCGGGCCAGCGATTTCGAGAGGAACTAAAATCATTTGTGGATCAGCATGCGTAACATCAGGATCGAACAATGGGCGTTTTATGTACTTTCCTGCTTTCCGCTGATCGGGATGAAGGCCACGGTTTGGGCCATCATTTTGTTTGCGTTGACGGCATTCATCAAAGGAACGTATGCAAGCAGCAGCAAAGCCCATCTTGCGACGCTCGCGATGACCATCTCGTTATTCGTTTTGATCGGATTCAGGTGTTTGTTTCCGGAAGCCAACAAGGAAAGCCTTTCCTATCTGGAGGTTTCCGTCAGCCTGGTTGCACTGCCCTTGGCTTTCTATTTATTGTCGAGCGCCTTTAGTCAAAAGGAACTGCAAGTTGGCGGTTGGTTGTTCATCGGATCATCCCTGTTGGCATTCGGCCTCGGCATGGGATATGCATTGTTTCAAGTGGCGCACATGCAGCTTGAAAGCCAGGAGGTGCTGTCATATCATATCAGAACGATTTTCGAGGATGCCGTTGATTACCATCCCACCTATGCATCCACGGTTTTGGGTATGGTCATTTTGAAACTATTGCATAAAATATTAAACCGCGAAGGCCATCCATTGGCTGCATGGTTGCTCATGGGGGTGGCTATGCTGATATTGGCCTTGTTGGCTTCACGCACCCCGATCGCTGCGACCTTGCTTTGCATGACCGTCTTGGTGGGTATGCAAACGAAAAGCGTCTTCAAAACCGCCATCACTGCCATCACCATTCTGGCCTTGGCATTCATCTCTTTCCAAACCATCCCCTCATTCTCTTCCAGATTCAAGGAGGTTTCGGTATCCAACACCCAATTGCCGGAAAAGAAAAACGAAGACTCTTTCAATCTGCGTACCGGCATTCTGCGATGCAGCATGGAAATGATTTCAAGCCATTGGATTTGGGGGATTGGGCCCGGACAAGTGAAAGCACGGCTGAACACATGCTATGATTCAATAGCTCCGGAGGTTTACAAAGACAAAAATTTCAATACCCACAACCAGTTCATGGATTATTGGGCGGGATTGGGTTTATTGGGGCCTTTGCTGTTACTTGCGTTGATGGCATCTGTGACCATCATCCTTTGGAAAAAAGCCGACTGGGTGGGCGTGTGTACCGCCATCCTATTTCTGCTGGCCATGCAAACCGAGAACCTGCTTACACGACAAAACGGAATCGTAGCGTTTTGCTTCTTCCTCGGGTTGCATACTTTTGCGTCTTCGAATCCCCTTAGCATCCGCCAGCCGACCCAAGGACCGGACCACGCTGATTAATCCACAAGCCCCGTGACGCGATACTCCAAATACATCAAAAGAATCCACATCATGGTGGAGTGGCTTTTGCTGAATGTCGCATTTGTCGGCATGTTTTATTATAAGCACGGCTCATTCAAAGCGCCGTTTGAAACCATGCTGTTGTATGTGAATGTGGCCTGGTTCATTGCCATTGCCATCACCAAGCCGTATGATACCAAGCGGTCGAGTTCCCTATTTGCCATTTTCCGTTCATCATTTGCGGTGTTGGCGATGCACATGTTGTTGTTTTTCGCCTTTTATGTCTTCCAACAACAATACCGCTATTCCAGGGAGCTTTTGCTGCTGTTTTATTCCGCCTCTTTGGGTGGCATTCTACTATACCGATTGGGGTTCCATTTCGCCATCCGGCAATTCCGAAAAAAGGGCTTCAATTACCGCAACATCATTCTGGTGATGCATGAGGGGGAAGAAGACCAACTCACCGATTTTATCGTCAAAAGACCCGAGTACGGTTACCATGTGAAGCAAACCATCCGTATCGGGCAGGACCAACTTGGAGAAGCCAATCAAATCATCCGAACCCAATGTGAGGTTGAGGAAATCCATGAGATCTTCTACCCGATTTCCATGGTGAATTACGGATCGCTGGCCGACCTCATCCACTTTGCCGAAGAAAACCTGATCCGCGTAAGGCTGGTGGCCGATTTCCGCTGGGTCAACTTCACCGACCTGGAAATCGAACGTATCGGCGATTTGCCTGTCATCAAGCTGCACACTACGCCATTGGACAACTGGAACCATCAGCTCTTGAAGCGAATCTTCGATCTGTTGTTCTCCCTTCTGGTGGTGATAGGGCTATTGAGCTGGCTCTTGCCGATTTTGGCGGTGGCGGTTAAGCTGGATTCCCGCGGACCGGTGTTTTTCCGCCAGAAAAGAACCGGTAGAGACAACCGTTCCTTTTGGTGTTATAAACTACGCACCATGCGTCAAAACACAGAGAGCGATACGAAACAGGCTACTCGCAACGATTCACGCATCACCCGTGTCGGAAAATTCCTGCGAAACACCAGCCTGGATGAGCTCCCACAGTTTTTCAATGTCCTATGGGGAGACATGTCGGTGGTGGGCCCTCGACCACACATGCTGAAGCATACGACTGAATTCAGTGCCGAAGTGGATCGGTTCATGGAACGCCACAAGATCAAACCGGGCATCACGGGATTGGCGCAATCAAAAGGATACCGTGGGGAAACGGATGATTTCGAAAAACTGAAAAACCGGGTCAAATTGGACCTTTTCTATGTGAACAACTGGTCGTTCATGTTTGATTTGAAAATCATTTTCGATACGGTGCGTATGTTGTTCAAATGATGTTGAAGCTTACATTGTACCTTATTTGATATATTCGCACCACAGCACACCTAAATAAAATGTCAGTTTTTAAGGACCCAGCTCATTTCTTCAGACTAATATTTGTTTTGGGCGTCAAGAACTTAAAGCTAAAATACAAAAACTCTTTTTTCGGCTTTTTATGGGGGATGTTCAATCCGCTTATCTATCTGCTCATTTTTTCATTTGTATTCGGTCAAATGTTTTCCAATATAGACAGGTATCCGCTTTATGTGCTTTGTGGCTTACTGATTTGGACCATTTTCACTTCAACGAGTATTCAGATAATTGAATCCATTGTTCGAAACTCAGGTGTGATCAAAAGTGTAAGTATTCCCAGTTTGGCCTTGCCGTTAGGTGGTCTTTATGCCTCCGTGGTCAGCTTCCTGTTGATGCTAATCCCCTTTTCAGCCATGATGCTTTTTTTCGATATGAATATTTCATGGGAAATGCTGCTGGCGATTCCCTTGTTTGCATTTTTTTTCATTTTCACATTTGGGGTCTCGCTTATACTCACTTCACTGAATGTTTATTTTCGTGATGTCCAAATAGCCTGGTCCACTTTCCTGCCTGCCGTCTTTTATGCTACACCGATCGCATACGCTCCAGAAATAATTCCCGAGAAATACAAGCTGGTGCTTTCATTTAACCCCCTTTATCGATATGTGATGTCCTTTCGTGAGCTTGTTTTTTTTAATAGGGTGCCCGATTTCAATGAGTGGGTTCTGATTATAGCGTTTGCGGCCTTTTCCATTTTGGCAGGGCTGACTGTTTTTAATAAATTAAAGGGAGGATTCATATCTCAATTCTAAGTGGGAAACAACACGGACATCATCATAGAATCCCGAAATTTACATGTCAGCTTTACAGTTCAAAAGCAGGGCATTAAATCCATAAAGAGCTTCTTGCTTTCCATGGGATTTCAGACACCCTTTGAAAAAAAACCCGTACTTAAAGGTGTTGATTTGGTGGTTCACAAGGGTGAATGTTTAGCCATAATGGGCAGAAACGGTTGTGGTAAAAGCACACTGCTCAGAACGGTTGCCGGAATCATGCAACCGACCTCAGGAACGTTACATGTGAGAGGGCGTGTAGCTCCTTTAATGACGCTAGGGGTGGGATTTGAAACGGAACTTTCTGGAAGGGAGAATATTGAGTTGGTTGCGACCCTGATGGGATTCAGTAAACAAGAGCTACAAAATTCAATGAAAAACATTGTTTCCTTTTCTGAACTTTCAACCAAAGAGATCGATATGCAGATGAAAAGATATTCATCGGGCATGATGTCGAGGTTGGCTTTTTCCATTGCCGCCGCCAATCGGCCCGATATTTTAATTGTTGATGAAGCTTTGGCGGTTGGCGATTTGGGATTCCGTCAAAAGTGTGCAGAAAGGATCAATCAATTAAAGATAGAGGGAACAACCATACTATATGTCTCTCATCACTTGGATGAAATCAAGCGTATTTGTACGCGAGCTATTTTCATGGAAGAAGGTAAGGTTACCGCAGAAGGAACAGTAGATGAAATCTGTAACTTTTACAGCAATCATTTGACTCCAACTCTTTCCGAGTTGCACGGCTGATCAATCTTTAGCCGATTCTCATGCCACTTTTGATTTTATTGAGCATTTTCAAAGCAAGTGCCTCTCGGGTGTATTGAAACAGTGAATCAAATTCTATATTTGATTTGATTTTATGCTTCCCTTTAAGAAGGCTGAGCAACTCAACGTAAATCGACTGCATGTCGTTTGCAAAAACTTTTCCGCAGTTACAGCTGACCAATAATCTGCCCGGAGAAGAGTCTTGTGTGACACCCAAAGCCCATATTTCCGTACCGGAAGAAATGTATTCAAATATTTTTCCTGTTAAAATGCCTTCGACACCATTGGCATTGCTTTCCAGAAAAAGTAAAATGTCTGCATCACGTTGCATCATCAAAGCTTCCTGTCTAGAAATCAAGCCTCCCAGTTTCACCCATTTTGAAACGCCATAATGAGCAATCATTTCATCCAACACATCAGAGTTCCCTCCCACAAAAATCACTTCCAAATCTTCCAATAAGATTTTGCCATCTTCACTCTCAGCTATCAATGCTATAGCCTGGAAAAGCGGGGAGGGGTCACGAGTTGATTTATAAATGGAGCCCGTATAAACTATTCTTTTTTTGTTTGGCAACTCTTGAAAAATGTTTCTGGCCGGTATTGATTCCAAATCCTCAGGCTCATATCCATTTTGAATGTTTATGCAATCCTTACCAAATCTTTTATACAACTTATCGCATAAAGGGTCGCTTACCGAAGTCAGCATATCCGCTTCAGAAACTAATTTTCGCTCTAGACTTCGTTCATAAAAACGCAAGACTGGAATGCCCTTGAAAATGTGGTCATCTGTCCAAAGGTCCCGATAATCGGCTACCCAAAATTTTGCGACACCTTTTTTTTTCAGCCGATATCCTGCAAGATGAGTGGTGTAAGGTGCGTAAGTGCTGACCACCAAATCCCATGGACCATTTTCAGATGCCCATGATACGACATTGCCAACCCAGAAATGACTGAAATCAGGAAATCTTCTCATATCAAATACACCGCTTCTCCTTCGATAATTATCAAGCAATCCCAGCATTTTCCGTAAAAGACTTGTTTTTCTTACCGGCTTTTCACCCATAACAGCCGTTTGTTTGACGGATGGCCTATCTTTCCTGTAAATCGACCTTAGTCGTTCAAATGTCTTACCAAAAGGAAGTTCAACCACATCAAAATTGGAATTACCGAAATTTAATGCGGATTCATCATCGGAGTTTTTAGGGGTGGTAACCACTGTGATCTCGTTTCCGGCCAATGACCAGTACTTGGCCCACGAAAACGGACGATGGGACGCGATCGAGTTTTGAGGAGGAAAAAAAGTTGTTATTATCAATATTCGCATCAAGAAGGTTTCAAATGTTTATCCGTGAAGGCATGTAAAATTATATTGTAGGCAGATACTATTCAAATAAATATCAAACAAATCTTATAGACCACATATTGTTGACTAAGGAGATTGGTCATTCAATCATTATATTTGCAAATGTACCCTGTTTAAAACCTCAAATGCGATTCCCGAGTCCTTACAGGATGTTTTTAATATTGTGTGACGCGAAAGGACGAATCAAGCTTTTGAGTCGCATTTTGGAAATTTTAAAATTAAAAAACAATCATCCGAACAAATACCAAAACTGGAAAAGCAAGTATTTATTAGGCAATAAAACGCCACCCCTGGTTGATTTCAAACAAGCCATAGAAGTGCTTGTTTATAACCATGAACAGGGCGCAGATTCGACGTTGCGTTCCATCCAATCCATAAAAAAACAGGGGATTGATAACATCAGGGTTTCGTTTCTAGGTAAACTTCCATCAATTATTCCAGGCGATGAAATCCAAACAAGGATTTTTAACACATTGAACGAATGGTATTCGGCCATTGATCAAAATAGCCTTGTCATGTTAATTCCTGCAGGAGACCTGTTATTGGAAAACTTTGCCGGGGAATTACTTGCCAATTCTCAAGCCAATCCAAACTCAGACGTTTTCTACTGTGACTCCGCCATTCGTTTCAACGAGGAAGCAAACGACGAATGCCATTTCAAGCCGTCATTTTCGCCTTATACATTGGCTTCCCGAAATTTTATCGGTCGATCTTTCGCGGTGAGGGCACATTGTCTTCATCCATGTGAGCACGCGTTTTCATCTCCAATAAACCATCATGCCTTATTGTTGGAGTTATTCGGAAAAGGATGTGCCTTCCTTCGCATTCCGGGAGTATATTACTTGGAAGTTGAAAACGGAGGCCGTGAGCCCAAACAAATCCAGCAAATCGCCATGGCCATCGAAAAGGCGATACCGGGTTCAAGCGCTCTTGTAGCTGACTTACAAAACGGATATTTCGATCTACGCTTTCCTATCAATGACAAGCCGTTGGTGAGTGTGATCATCCCTTCACGCGATGCGGCAGAAATGTGCCACAAATGTCTCAGTGCCCTTTTCAACAAAACCCATTATCCAAATTTTGAGGTCTTGCTGATAGACAACGGCAGCAAAGATCCGTCCTTTTTCAGCATGGTTGAGGGTTGGCAAAATCGTTATCCAGCACGATTCCGCGTCATTCGTGATGATGCCGCATTCAACTTTTCCAGGCTGATGAATTTAGGGGCGCACAACGCAAATGGATCGGTCTTACTGCTCATGAACAATGATGTGGAAGCCATCCATGCGGATTGGATGGATCGAATGGTTGAAGTTTGTATGCGAAAAGATGTCGGGGTGACAAGTGCCAAACTGCTTTATCCAAACAATACCGTGCAGCACGCTGGAGCCGTATTGGGATTGGGAGACGCGGCTAGCCATATCCTAGTTGGCGCCCCTGCCGATGCAGAGGGCTATTACGGCAATCTGGTTTGTCTGACCGAATATTCCATCATGACCGCGGCCTGCATGATGGTTACCAAAGAAATTTATTGGAGCGTTAACGGATTCGAGGAGGCGCTTTCAGTTGAATTCAACGATTTTGATTTCTGTTTGAAGGTACATGCCAAGGGTAAACACAATTTGATGATTCCCCAAGCCACGCTGTACCATCACGAGTCCATAACCAGAGGCCATCCACGTGAAAACCCCAAAACATACAAACGGTATGTGGGAGAACTGAATAAGTTCAAAAATACCTGGTCGGCCCTCATTCCCAACGACCCGGCCTACAATCCTTACCTTTCGAAGGTCTTTGATGATTTTCGCATGGGTTAGTTTTGAAAACGCCCCCTAATCGCTTGTTTTTCAATACCATGATGCGTTTTATCAAGCGTCGTATTTTTTTGTAATTTGGTTGACTGAAAACCAATCATACCATGACCCGCCCCGTTGCCGGCTACCATATGCTGATGATTCTTTCAGCCGTTGATGGAAAATTCAACGGCAAGGAGGACCGTGTGATTCGTGAATTCATGGAGGAGGTTCCTCGCGGCGCTATCAACTACGATGAAGAGTTGGCTGTCATCAGCACCATTGATGAACTGGATTATGCCGTGCACTTCAACAATGCGATGAACAACTTTTACATGCAGTCCACCCAAGAGGACCGCAACCGCTTTTTGGACCTTGCCACCCGCTTGGTGGTGGCCGACAAGGAAATTTCCCCTAAGGAAAATCTTTTTCTCAAAGAGCTTTACTATGCCTGGGAGGAAGAAACCGAGGAATAATCATACTTCAACGCCTAACCATATAATCTGTCATCATGAGGATCGCCATTACGACCTTTTTTATCCTTTTGCAAACCACCATTACGTGGTCGCAAACATTTTCGACGGGACACACCACCATTGTTTTCACCGACGCATCGAGAAGCAACCGGAGCATCAACGCTGAAATATATTATCCAGCTGACAGTGATGGAGAGGATGTGCCATTGGCGGCACTTGGCGGCACTTTCCCCGTTGTGGTTTTCGGGCATGGTTTTGTGATGACTTGGTCGGCATACGAGAATATCTGGCTTCCGTTAACGGAAAACGGATTCATTGCGGTTTTTCCAACCACAGAGGGTAGTTTCTCGCCAAACCATACCGAGTTCGGCAAAGACATCGCCTTTCTGGTGACCGCCATGCAAGGCGAAGGGACCAACAGTGCATCCCCTTTCTTTGGCAGGGTGGATATCACCTCGGCCGTGATGGGCCATAGCATGGGAGGAGGTAGCAGCTTCCTCGCAATGCAATACAACCCCAACATCACTGCCATCATAAACCTGGCCGCGGCCGAGACCAATCCATCCGCCATTGCGGCTTGTAGTACCATTACACAACACGCTTTGGTAATCGCAGGAGCCAACGACTGCATCACTCCACCTACGCCCAATCAGTTGGCCATGTACAACGCATTGCCCAGCAACTGTAAGGTATATGTGAGCATCGACGGAGCGAGTCATTGCCAATTTGCCAACAACAATTTCAATTGTAGCTTTGGAGAACTGACTTGCACTCCGGCCCCGGCCATATCCAGGGCTGCGCAACATGCCATTGTAAACTCACTCATGATACCATGGCTCAAGTTCGAATTGGAAAACGATTGTAACGCCGGCATCGCCTTCGAGCAGCTGGTTACCAATCCAACAGGATTCACCGCACAGAAAAACTGCTTCTTCTGCCCCGTATCCGGAACAATTGAATCATCGCCATTGGAATCCATTGTTGTGCTCCCCACCGTAAGCAGTGGTATGTTTACCATAAAAAACCTTAAAGGCCCATTGGACCGGATTGATTTGTCCGTCGTTTCGCTGGACGGAAAGAGCCTGGTCAATACCTTAACCGAAAGTATCCAAAACAACGAAGCCACACTTGACTTAACAAATGCGGCTTCAGGTTTTTATTTGTTGCGTTTAGCGCATCCCTCGGGAGAGGTCACCTACAAAAAAGTGGCGGTGACCCGGTAAATCAAGATTGCAACGTTTTACGCAAAGAGTCATAGGCAAGCTTCAGCTTGTGGCTGAGCTCGTCTTTTCGCAAGGCTGTTTCCGATTTCACAGAAGATAGGATTTCCTGAAATTCCTTTTTGAACTGTTCCTTTTTTTCATCCATAACCTCACGCGCCTCCAACTTGCCCAGCTCAAACCGTATTTTGAGGATGTCGAGTTTGAAATGGAATTTCTCCATCTCATTTTCCAAACGAATCCTTAAGTCGGCTGGAAGCTCCAATCCGTCTGCTTTGATCCATGCCTCCAATTCGGCAATTGATTTTTGGATGGCTTCCTTGCGTTGCTCATACGCTTTACCCGCCTCGGCTTTGCCCAGTGAAAGTTGTAAACGGATCCGCTCCAGGTAATCATTGGCCAAAGCGGCGATTTCAGTGCCCTCGTGCTTCAGGTCATGAGACAAGGAATGAAGCCCGAGATTCGCGTCTTTGCTGAGTTCATTCAATACGTCTGTAGCCTCCATGCGACCCAAGGCCGCCTTCACCCGAAGGGCATCCGCCTCCTCCTGTGCTTTATGAATAAAGGTCGCCAAACGGGCTTTAAACGTTGCTGTTTCCATCTTTGAAAAAGAATTTGTGCCCGAAATTACCGGACGGCTACCAAACCGTTTATGACGATTGTCATGTTTGCTTAGAACGTCTGACCTTGAGGGGCTTTTCCTATATTCGCCCTTCGATGCGCATTCTTAACCTCCTATTGTTTTACGGGGTCATCACGCCCATTTCGTGGTTGCCTCCATTCGTATTATATCGCGTTTCCGATGTGTTGTTTGTTGTTTTTTATCATGCCATCGGTTACCGCAAAAGGGTTGTTTACGATAACATCCGAAAATCTTTTCCGGAAAAAAGCGAGGGGGAAATCCGAAGGATCATGCGTGGTTTCTATCGGCATTTTTGTGATCTCTTGGTGGAGAGCCTCATGATTTTCAATATTTCCCCCGAAAGGGCTACTCAACGCATGCGTTTCCGAAATCCGGAGTTACTTCAAAAACACTTTGATGAAGGTCGGCATGTGATCATCGCCGGGGGCCATTACAACAATTGGGAATTGTTTGCTGTGGCGGTTGACCAAGCTTTGCAACACCAGGTCTATGCGTTGTACAAACCGCTAAACAACCTCTTCTTTGATGAAAAAATGCGAAGCTCAAGAGGCCAATTCGGGTTGCGCATGGTTTCCATCAAAAAAGTAAAAGAGCTTTTTGATTCGCTCGAACAATC
>JBMTLM010000005.1:0-21024 GCA_049431185.1 Bacteroidia bacterium
GCAGAGCAGTATGCCATCCAAACGGGTCAACATCCTGCTGTTACCACCGTACAAAACATCGAACGTTACCGTGCACAGCTCGACCGCATCGGTTTTTCGTACGATTGGAGTCGGGAGATCCGCACGTGCGATCCATCCTATTACAAATGGACGCAATGGATTTTCCTGAAGCTTTTCAATGCCTGGTTCAACAAGCAATCCAACAAGGCTGAGCCCATCGAAACACTCATCAGTGAATTCCGTCGTAATGGTAATTTATTGGTAGAGGCCGTGTGCGATGAAACCGAACACTTCAACGCTGACTCTTGGAATGCCTTTGATGAATCGCGTCAGCAACGCATACTCCTAAGTTATCGCCTCGCGTTTTTGAGTGAGGCCGTGGTGAACTGGTGTCCCGCTTTGGGAACGGTGTTGGCCAATGAGGAGGTGAAGGATGGATTTTCCGAGCGTGGAGGCTATCCGGTTGAGCGCAAAAAAATGAAGCAGTGGAGCCTGCGCATCTCCGCCTATGCGGAACGATTGCTCGAAGGGTTGGAACGCATCGAATGGTCCGATTCATTGAAAGAGGCGCAGCGTTATTGGATCGGTCGCTCTGAAGGCGCATTGGTTCGATTCAAAACATTTGGTGATAAGGCTCATGAGCACACCATCGAAGTGTTTACCACGCGGCCCGATACGATTTTCGGTGTCACGTTTCTCACCATCGCTCCCGAACATGAGTTGGTTGACTTGATCACCACTCCGGAACAGCATCAAGAGGTAGTTACATATGTTTCCCACGCACGTAACCGATCTGATCGGGAGCGCATGTCGGATGTGAAAAAAATCACCGGCGTTTTTACGGGTGCGTATGTGCTTCACCCGTTCACGGGCGAAAAAATCCCGGTTTGGGTGGGCGATTACGTGTTGGCCGGATACGGTACCGGTGCTGTCATGGCCGTGCCCGCACACGATGCGCGCGACTACGCGTTTGCACGGCATTTCCAAATTCCCATGAAGGAAGTGGTTAAAGGTGGCGACATCACCAAAGAGGCGTATGAAGCCAAAGAAGGCGAATTGGTGAACAGTGATTTCCTCAACGGCCTTGGCGCCAAGGAGGCCATATCGGCCGCCATACAAAGAATTGTGATGGGTGGCCATGGCGAGCGTCAAGTGAATTACCGCTTGCGTGATGCCGTGTTTGGTCGTCAACGTTATTGGGGTGAACCGATTCCCATCTACTATAAAAACGATGTTCCTTATCCGATGGAGGAAAGTGAACTTCCATTGGTATTGCCTCCCATCGATAAGTTTTTGCCAACGGAAACGGGAGAACCACCGTTAGCAAGGGCCGCCGGATGGAAATACCATGGCAAATACGAATACGAACACACCACCATGCCCGGTTGGGCTGGCTCTTCCTGGTATTTCCTACGTTATATGGATGCCGAGAACGCGGTATCACTCGTTGCCAACGAAGCCATGGACTATTGGCGTGAAGTAGATTTATACATGGGTGGTTCAGAACATGCCACTGGGCATCTTTTGTATGTGCGCTTTTGGACCAAGGTTTTATTTGATCTGGGTATAGTACCTGTTGATGAACCTGCGCGCAAGCTCATCAATCAAGGCATGATTCAAGGCACGTCGAGTTTCGTATACCGCATCAATGGCACCAATAAGTTCGTGTCACACGGGTTGAAATCCGGATACGACACCACCGCGCTGCATGTAGATGTGAACATCGTGCACAACAACATCCTCGACACGGATGCGTTTAAATCCTGGCGAGAAGAATATGCCCAAGCCGAGTTTGTGTTGGAAGACGGCAAATACCATTGTGGTTCGGAGGTAGAAAAGATGTCGAAGTCGAAATGGAATGTGGTGAGTCCCGACGCCATCATTGACCAGTATGGCGCCGACTGTTTGCGCATGTATGAAATGTTCCTCGGCCCTATTGAACAAAGCAAGCCATGGAACACCAACGGTATCACCGGCGTGAGCAACTTCCTTCGCAAGTTCTGGCGGTTGTTTGTGCACGAAGGGCAATTCGGTGTTACCGATGAAACGGGCACGAAGGAAGAACTCAAGGCGCTTCATAAAGCCATCAAGAAAGTGACCGACGACATGGACCGTTTCTCATTCAACACTTCCGTAAGCACCTTCATGATTTGCGTGAATGAGCTCACCGACCTCAAATGTCGCAAGCGTCAGCTGTTGGAGCCGCTTACCGTGCTCATATCGCCTTTCGCACCGCATATTGCGGAGGAACTTTGGCGGCGTATGGGACACGAAACGAGCATTACGTTGGAGCCTTATCCGCTATACGACGAGCGTCACGTAGTGGAGGATGATTTCGAATATCCTGTTTCGGTAAACGGTAAAACGCGCTTCAAGATCATCTTGCCTAAGACCATGACCCCTGCCGAAGTGGAACAATCCGTTTTGAAAGCAACCGAGATGGAAAAGTGGCTTAACGGAAATCCGCCCAAGAAAGTGATCGTAGTACCAGGTCGAATCGTAAACGTTGTATTGTAACCCATCATCACCTAACAATTTTTTGAAATGCGACAGTTAGATCAGAATGTAGAAGCACTCATATTCGCCAGCGAGGCGGCCGTTACGGCCGATGAACTCATCGCTTGTCTCAAGGCGGCTTATGGGTGGGAACTTACCCGAGAAGATATTACCGATGCGGTTTTGCGCATCAAGATGAAATATGTGGAGGAGGATTTTTCATTTGAATTGAATGAGATCGCAGGAGGCTATGAGTTCCTGAGCAAAAAGGATTATCATGCGGCCATCCATGTGATGTTGCAGCTCAAGGAGAAAAAAAGATTGTCCACGGCAGCATTGGAAACCCTCGCCATCATTGCTTATAAGCAACCCATCACCAAGCCCGAGCTTGAGCAGATCCGTGGAGTTAGTTGCGACTATTCGATACAGAAATTGCTGGAAAAGGATTTGATTGTGATATCCGGCAAAAGCGATGGTCCGGGCAAGCCCATTTTGTATTCCACCAGTAAGAACTTCATGGATCACTTTGGTTTGCGCTCCGTGAAGGATTTGCCGAAGTTGAAAGACATACAGCCCGGAGCCATGAGCGAGATCGGCATTCCGTTGGAGATGATGGACGATGTACCGGTGGACGTGGCCCCAGAGGATATGGAAGGGAATAGGGATGTTGAAACGACGCATGTTGATGAGGCCCCAGGTATCACTTTTGACGCGGGCGTAGATGCTCCTCAAGAAACTGATTCAGAGACAACTGACGAAAATAGAGAAGAATAGCTACGGGGGGCTGTGATTTTTGGAACGCGCTTTGCAATGGGAATGTTTAAACGACTTGTTATGAACGCGCGGCTCATCATTCTTGGAGCGATTTTATCTATTGCCACTACTTCGTGGGCACAGAACACTTTGCGTACCGTTCCCAATCGTGCTTTCCAGACAGGCGAGGTGCTGGATTATCGAATTCACTATGGTTTGATTGATGCCGGAGAAGCGCGTCTGCAGGTAAAACCCACCACCCAAAAAGTGGGTAATCGCATGGCTTTCCATGTGGTTGGCACAGGTAGGACCCTGGGTGCTTTTGATTGGTTTTTCAAGGTGCGTGACCGTTACGAAAGCTACATCGACACCGAGGCTTTGATTCCGTGGATTTTCATTCGACGCGTAGATGAGGGAGGTTATGTGAAGAACCAGGACGTGACATTCGATCATTACAAACGAACAGCCAAAAGCAATACCGCCACCATCCCTGTTCCAGAGGATGTACAGGACTTGGTTTCGGCATTTTATTATGCCCGTACCATTGATTTCGCCAGTGCTACACCTGGGCAAATCTTCCCCATCAAGGCTTATTTGGATGATGAGGTTTTCCCAATGAATATCAAATACCTCGGCAAGGAAGAGGTTAAGACGAAACTGGGCACCTTCCGATGCATCAAGTTCCGACCGATGTTATTACAGGGTCGCGTTTTCAAGGAAGAGGAAGATATGACGGTGTGGGTAACCGACGATTTAAACCGCATCGTTGTCCGTGCACAAGCGGAGATCCTCGTCGGCTCCATCAAGATGGATCTGAAAGGCTTTTCGGGGTTGGCGAATCCATTATCTTCTAAGAAATAGTCAACTTAACTGGGCAATTTGACCATTGAGTTGCAATGGAAACATTTTGCTTTCCTGCGAAATGGCGCAACATGGATTTAAAAAATGATGGATGTTTCCAGGGGCGTTAAATATTTTTGGTGGACATTTCTTTTTGAAATGACTCCTTTGGCAATGATGTTATTCAAAAAAGTGGGTGCTTAATACAATCCTTAGGACCATCTGTTTAATGGAATTGAATAGTGTATGAGACAAACCAAATTTGCCACCAAACAGAAATGTTTTTAATTTTATAATTCCATGTCAACTTCTATCAACTGATGAACTGCAAAATACCGCTGCTGCTATTTCTTGTTTTGACTTTCAGTAACTGTAATGATCAAAACAAAGCCCCAAATGACATTGAATCTGAAAATGCAGATGTTTTCTCTGCCGCTGATTCCATTCCTACGGTAGAGGAATTAGAGATCGAAAGAGATGCAAGGGAAAACGTGGATAGCATGATCAGGCATCTGCATAAGAAAACATTTATGGATTCCACAGGCATGGATAAGAGCCCTGTTGTGGTAGTTTCAGCAAAACTTTTTAAAGAAGCATATTCCAATTATAAAAGCATAAAGCTTACGTATAAAAACAATTCCGATAAAACAATTCAAGCCATTCGTTTTGAGTGGTACGGCGAAAATGCTTTTGGCGAACCTGCAGACATGGGTTCTCCATTGATTGAAGGTTCTGGAGGAGGTTTTACAGAGGAGACGCTCAGGCCTGGAAAAACCGGTTCTGGTGTTTGGAGTATTTTAAGCAGAGATGGAAAAAAAATATTGATGGCAAGAGCTTATGAGGTCGCATTTGATGATGGAAGCAGTTGGAAGTTGAGGGCAAAGCCTTGAATTTACATACTTGCCAAACCGAACAGCTTTTTTGATGAAAACCATATCTTGCCCTCGACGATAAGTAGATCCTATAATCCACTTACCACTTCCGCAATCTGCACCGCATTGGTAGCGGCACCTTTGCGCAAGTTGTCGGCCACAATCCATAAGTTGAGAGCGTTTGTAGCACTCTCGTCGCGTCGTAGACGCCCTACAAACACCTCATCCTTGCCCTCTGCAAACAGCGGCATCGGATAAGAGAAAGCATTCGGGTCATTGAGTAAAATCACACCTGGTGTTTGTTGCAGGATCGCCACCACCTCGTTCAACTCAAACGCGTTTTCAAACTGTACGTTTACTGATTCGGAGTGCCCGCCCTTGACGGGAACACGCACGGCGGTAGCGGTTACTTGTATCTGGTCGTCTCGCAAAATCTTACGTGTTTCGTTCACCAGCTTCATCTCTTCCTTCGTATAGCCGTTATCCAAAAACACATCGCATTGCGGTATCACGTTGCGGTGAATGGGGTATTGGTAAACCCTGTCGGGCGTGCGGCCGGCTGTCTCGTCTTCGAGCTGTTGCAAGGCTTTGACGCCGGTGCCAGTTACAGACTGATAGGTGGATACTACGATACGGCGTATTTTGTACCTGCGATGCAACGGCGCCAGTGCCATCACCATCTGAATGGTGGAGCAATTGGGATTCGCGATGATATGGTCGCTCGAGGTGATTACATCAGCGTTGATTTCGGGCACCACCAGCTTTTTGTCGGGGTCCATCCGCCATGCGGATGAGTTATCGATGACCACGGCGCCGGCGGCTGCAAACTTGGGCGCCCATTCCAATGAAGTATTGCCTCCGGCAGAGAATAGTGCGATCTGTGGCTTTTTGGCAATGGCCGTATCCATGCCAATCACATCTATGGCCGCTCCTTTAAAAAACACCTTCTTTCCAACGGATCTTTCGGTGGCTACGGCCAACAATTCCGTCACCGGGAATTGTCGTTCCTCTAAAACCTTCAACATGATCGAACCCACCATTCCGGTGGCACCTACTACAGCGATTCGCATGGAAATCAAATTTGTTCCACGAAGATAACGCCTTTGAACATAATGGCTAAATTTGGGCATGGTTAAAGGGAAAACCTGTATCAAAGGAGCTGCCATTTCATTATGCGGCGTTTTACTTTTGCAGCTTGGAGGTTGGTTTTTCCTTACCAAGTCGGTCATAGGGGTAGGACAGATTCGTCAATATTGGACCACCTCCCATGGCAATCCGGTCTTATTTGTCTTTTCTTCAAACCATTTTGATAGGATTATTGAGGGGGAAGATGAGTTCATCCACAAGGGATCATTCTATGACATACAATCGGTGCAACAGCTCGACGGTCTCATCCATGTAACTGCTGTTCAGGACAGCTTCGAAGGAGGAATGTTGGCGTTTTTCAATGCTTTTTCCGGACATGAAAAAGACGCCTCGAAGCAGTTAAAGTTTCCTCCCGGCCTGAAATTCATCCTTCCGGCGAAAATAAAACCGACAACATCACTACAAATCAGCGCCGTTTACTATCCTACTGCAGTTCCTGCCATAGCGCTTTCGCCTAATTCAATATCAACGCCACCTCCCGAGTCATTCTTCGTTTGATTTGCTTTTGTATGCCTGTTTTTACAACAGTCTTTTATATTTTTTATCAAACCAAGGGAAATGAAGTTCAATCATATCATGCTTGCCGTGGTGTTTTTTAGGCTAACGTCCAATACGCTGGCGCAAACACCTGACACCTTATTCGCTTATCCGTTGCGTGAAACGGTTATTTCTGCCACCCGCTTTGAACAATCGGCCGGATCGGTTGCTCAGCCTTTCAGCGTGGTTGATTCCTCCAGGATAGCATCCGCGCAAGCGCAAACCACAGCCGATTTGCTGGCCAGCGAATCCAACCTGCATGTACAGAAAAGTCAAGCAGGCGGTGGCAGTATGGTGCTCCGCGGATTTGAAGCCAGTCGCATTCTGTTGGTCATCGATGGCATTCGCATGAACAATCTGATTTATCGATCCGGCCATTTGCAGAACATCATCACCACGGACAACAATGCTTTGGATCGTGTCGAGGTGATGTACGGGCCATCATCCACCATGTATGGAAGTGATGCGTTGGGAGGTGTGATACATTTGTTCACTAAGAAGCCGGCGTTCGCAGATCAGTCATCAAAAGGTAAATTCCGGGGTAGTGTAATGAGTCGCTATGCTAGTGCCAATAACGCGATGACCGGTAACTTACAATTGTTTACCAGTCTTCCTCGAGTTGCATCATTCACATCCTTTACCTGGTCTGAATTCGGCGATATTCGGGGAGGAAAATCACAAAACATGTTCTATGACTCCACCTATGGAACCCGTCCGCTTTATGTAAAGCGTTTTGGTGACAGGGATTCCCTATTGGTGAATTCGAAGCCTGAACTGCAAATCGGCAGCGCTTATAATCAATATGATCTTGTTCAGAGAATCTTGTTTCGCTCCAATAAGCATGTCACTCACGGTCTAAACGTCCAATACTCAAACTCCTCCGATGTGCCTCGTTACGATCGCCTCACCGATCCTGATGGAGTGGGCGGATTGAAGTTCGCTGAATGGTACTACGGACCTCAAACCCGGTTCATGTTGGCATATGATATAGATGCCTTTGACGTGGCCAAAACATCCAGCAAAACCCGATTATCCATCAGCCGTCAATGGATAGAGGAAAGCCGCTACACCCGACGGTTCAATAATCCTAGTTTACAGTCTCGCATTGAAAAAGTCCAGGTTACAGCTTTGAGTATAACCCGACACGTTGAGAACATATCACATTCAGCAAGTTTCGGGATAGATGCCCAATATGAAGATTTGCAGTCAAAGGCCAAGGCTACCAATATCATTACACAAGAGATTTCACCAATCGACACGCGTTATCCGGGAGGTGATAACTCAATGATGCAATCGGCGGCATTCTGGTCACATACATGGAAGTGGAACCGCAAGCTCGAATTGGTTGACGGATTACGTTTGGGAATATCCCAATTGAAATGTGAATTCAATGACACCAGCTTTTTTCCATTTCCATACACTGAAGCCAAACAATCACATTTGGTTTGGTCAGCCAGTTTGGGATTGGTTCATCGTTTATCTGGCCATACCCGACAATCAATGTTAATTTCCTCCGGATTTCGTGTTCCGAATGTTGATGACCTGAGTAAGGTTTTTGAATCCCAACCCGGATTCATAATTGTGCCCAACCCTGATATTGCTCCTGAGAAAACTTATAACATCGACTGGTCGCTACAGCATTACTTTGGCAACAATGGGCAAGCTTCCATTAACGGATTCTATACGGAGTTTGCAGATGCCATCGTGGTAGATGAATTTATATTCAACGGATCCGATTCCATCCTGTATGAAGGTCAACCGAGTGTCGTACTGGCTCCGCAAAACAAGCGGTCGGCTTATTTGTATGGAGCCTCAATCAGATTCATTTATCCTATTTCACGCCGGTTTAACTCCGAGGCTTCCGCCTCCTATACTTATGGTCGGATCCGCACAGACAGCGTGGCCGCTCCACTGGATCATATACCACCCGTGATGGCTGCTCTGCGATTGCAATATGAATCAGCCAATAGTAAATTCAAATGCTCTTTCAAAGCGGATTTCAATGGATGGAAGCGTTTGAAGGAATACTATTTAAATGGAGAGGATAACGAACAGTACGCCACTCCCGAAGGAATGCCGGCATGGATGGTTTATGATGTTAACGCATCGATGGAACCAAACGCTTATTGGAAGGTTTCGTGCGGTATTAATAATATTTTGGACACCCAATACCGTACTTTCGCCAGCGGCATCAATGCACCAGGCAGGAGCTTGATGATTGCGCTACGATATGCGTTCTAACCATCAGGTTTTATAAGGTTCTGTTTTAAGTACCTCCGCTGATTGCATAAATTCGCTTCATGGAAGTCGTGTTGGCCCTTACCGCATTTGCAGCATCCTTGCTCACCTTTTTCTCAGGATTCGGATTAGGCACCTTATTGATGCCGGTGATGTTGATTTGGTTTCCTGCACCTGTCGCTATCGCACTCACCGGGATGGTGCATTTGGCCAATAGCTTGTTCAAGGTTTCACTCACTTCCCAACACGTCAACCGACGTGTTTTTTTACGTTTTGGACTGCCGGCGGTACTAGCAGCATTCGCAGGGTCGTGGCTGTTGATCCGATTGGGAACGTTGCCTGTCTGGTACCATTATCGTTTTATGGGTGTTGAAGCCGAAACCGGTCCAATGAAAATCCTGGTGGCTTCCTTGCTACTATGCTTTGTATGGATGGAATACGCTCCTCGCATGAAACGATTGGCCTTCTCTGAAAAACTCCTTCCCGTTGGCGGAATCTTGAGCGGCTTTTTCGGTGGCCTTACCGGTAATCAAGGTGCCTTACGTTCGGCGTTCCTGATGAAGGCTGGACTTACAAAAGAGCAGTTTGTGGGAACCGCTGCGCTCATCTCCGTTTGCGTGGATTTCACCCGCGTCAGCCAATATGTATCCAGGATGCAAGCCTCCTTTACCAACGAACAATGGATGCCTCTCGTGATTTGTGTTTTTTCCGCCCTGACAGGCGCATTGCTGGGTAAACGACTCCTCCAAAAAACCACTTTCGCATTTGTTCAACAGGTGGTGGCCTTTTGTTTGATGCTGTTGGCGGTACTGCTTGCAACAGGATTATTATAGGCACATGGATGCCCCCAACTCTTCCTTAAACGAGAACAAAGATGATTACAAATGGAAGAATGCAAAAGGCAACGGCCGAACGGTTAGCTGCCCGATGCGTTCTGGGGCTTTATTCCGTGTAAGTCACATCGATCACCCCATTGCTGATTTGCAACTCGGTACCTAGGGTGTTTTGAACCGTACAAGTGAAGGAGGCCTTGAGGGATTTGGTACTACTGTTATGTGAAGTGATTGTGAGTGTTCCGCTGTTTTCATTCGGCAGCGACCAGGCATTTCCGAGTTGATCGGTATAAAGCAATCCGTTTTGCAAGGCCGACATCGGATACGTCCCGATGTTCGGATTATCAATCAGCAGATTGATGGTTACGCCGGTTTTTGTAACAGCACTGATTGCCACACCTCCTTGGTTGGAAGCATAAAGCTGATTGTTGGAACAATAATCATTTGAGGCAGATCTCCAGGACACTGTCCCATTCTCAAGGGCACAGTCGTTAGGGGGTGGAGCAGGGATGGGTAAGGATTCATCTGCAGAGCAAGCAGCAAAAACAACACTTACAGTTAATGCAATACAAAAAAGTGGATGACCTTGTGATTTCATGACGGATAGTTTTGTGCCTACTGGAGGTTACCAGGCAATTACGAACGTTTGCAGAAAAGGTTTCGTTTGTAGAAAAGTTTCATGAAGCTCTTTGCGGCAGAGCCCATTTAACCCGTACATGAAAAAGCCCCTGCGTAAGCAGAGGCTTTGTTATTCAAATTTCGAAGATAAAGGGCGCTTACATGGATGATAACGCGTTATCCTTCGGTGCAGCTCTGTGGAAGTTCTTCAGCCGGTATCATTTAGTTACCATGAATCGCACATGCACGCGTTGGTCATTCATGACCACCAAGGCGGCGTATACTCCCGCGGGCCAGGAACGAATGTCCAGCTGTAACTCACCGGTGCCTGCACAAAGTTCCGTGGAAACGTTTCTGCCACGCTGATCATAGATGCTCACGTTTTGGCACAAGCCCTTCGGCCATGTGATATTCAGTACTTCTTTGGCAGGAACGGGGAATATGCCCACCCCGGCCTGGGCGGCTTCGCTGAACCCGGTTGTGCTGATGGTTACCGTTTGAATAATGGTGTCGTTCGGACACGTACCATTACCTACAACCAATGTTACCGTATACACGCCGTCGAATGCGTAGATGTGAACAGGGTCTGCAATGGTGCTGGTGTTTCCATCACCAAAATCCCAATCATAAGTGGTTCCTCCGGTGGAGGTATTGGTAAAGGTGGTAGTCAGGCCGGCCACCGAGCTGGAAAACCCTGCCGTTATCTGAGGCACCACATTGATCGTTACCGAGTCGGTTCCCGAACAGGTGGTTTGTCCGCTGGTAACGGTTACAACATAGGTGGTGGTAGTGTTGGGTGAAACGGTTTGACCGTTGCCTGTTAGCGCTCCAGGATTCCATAAGTAAGTATTCCCTCCACCGGGCCCGCCTCCACCGAACACGAATGCTTGCAGGTTGGTGGAGGAGCCTTCACAAATCGTATTGTCATTGGTGGTGGCATTTACGTTTGGGGATGTACGGAATTGCACCTGAACGGTGGAAGTATCACTGCATCCGTTTGTATCGGTGCCAATGATGGTATAGGTGGTGGTGGCGGTGGGGGCAGCCAATGCACTGTCGCCATTAACAGTGGAGGCAATGTTCGGCGACCACGTGTAGTTATTGGCACCCGAAGCCACTAGTTGTACAGGTGCTGCATTGGAGCAATAGAAAACACCTGTGCCTGGAGTGATGGCAACCACTGGTGCAGGTGTTTGGATGACAGTGACCTCTACCGGTGCGGTACTATCGGATTGCGCCGAATACGAACAAGTCACTATGCAACGGAACCATGTGGTGGAAGTGATGTTGCCGCTATTGGTGGTGAGTTCATTTAAACCGAAATCCGTCCATGGTCCGGTATCTGCAGGACCGGATTGCCATTGGTAGGAAACCCCTAGCTCGGACGAAGCCCCGCTCAAGGAAAGTGAGACGTTGCCGCTTCCACCACAGAGGTTGGAAGCACTGGAGGAAACGGTACCGGGAGTGGGTGTTCCACTGCAAGGAGTAGGGTAAGTGTCCCAGCTGAAGTCGTCCACGTAGATGTTGCCGCCCCCGCGTGCAGTACCACGCAAAATGATGTAGTTGGTATTGGTGTTGAAGCTGGCCGGCACATTGAAGGTGTACTGATACCATCCGTTCGCTGGCTCTGCATTGGGGAGCGTGAAGAAACGGCTACGTGCCACACCTCCGATACGAACGGCTCCGGTGATCGATGCACTCGTGTTTACCAAAATAGTGATGCTGTCGCCAGCGGTGCTGCTTCCCTCCCGGTATACCCACAAACTGAAATAAGGGGTTGCACCTTGGGTGTTGGAGTAATCAACCACTGGACTATAGAAAAAATCCTGAGTGCCGCTTGCCTGATTGAATGAGGAATAGCGCGCCATTGCCGCACCACTATGAGGGGTGCAGGTCGGGTTGGTTCCGTTGGTGCGTTGCACCCAAAGGCTGGTGGCACCGGTGTTGGTCCAACCACCGGAAGGAAACGGAGTGGTATCAAAGCTTTCATTGTTGACCACTTGTTGCGCTTGGGAAGTGAATAGACAAGCGAACATCGACAGCGTAAAGGCCGCTGCCATAATTTTTGTTTTCATGGGTTGAGTTTTCTTGGTTTATCGAATCAGTGTAACGGTTCCTTTGTAAGAGCTGCCCGCAACGGTTACCGTCAGGTAATAGGTGCCGGCTGGCAAATCCTCACCGGTGTTTTCGGTTTTGCCGTTCCAACAGTATTTGTTTTGTCCGGACGTAAACACGGGCCTGCCCCAACGATTCAGTATCTGAATGGCACTGCATCCGTCGAAGTTGAAGTTCTCTCCAAGTTCAAAACAGTCGTTTTTACCATCGCCGTTGGGGGAAAACACGTTCACCAGATTTTCAAATAATACATCCAACAAGGGGCCGGTATAGTTTTGGGTGAGGGTATCGTAGCAAATGTTGTTTTGCGCAACCAAGGTGATCACTGTACCGCTTAAACCAAAGTTATATGTGGGATTCTCATCGGTGGAGGTGGTTCCGTCAGGGAATGTCCAGTAGTAGTTGAAGGCGTTTTGGCTGGTATTGATCAGCGTCGCTTCAATGCCGTTACAGGTTGCGGTCGTCACATTCTGATCCACCTCGAAAGAAGCCACTGGCACGTCATTCAAGGAGATGCTCACTTGCTCAGTATCGGTACATCCGTTCTGATCCGTAACGGTTACGGTGTAGGTCGTGGGCGAGTTCGGGGTGGCAACGGGATTGCTCACATTGGCATTGTTCAGACCTGAGGCGGGCGACCAGCTGTAGCTGACACCACCGCCGGCGATCAAGGTTGCGCTTGAACCATCACAGATGGTGGTATCGTTGCTGGCAGTAGCTACAGGAAGCGGATTGACCGTTACGGAAACGGTGGCCGAATCCACACATCCATTTTGGTCGGTTACCACCACGGTATACACCGTTGAAGTGTTTGGTGAGGCGGTCGGCGACGACGATGAAGGATTGTTGAGTGAGCCCGCAGGAGACCACGCATAGGTGTTGCCTCCGGTGGCATTCAAAGGCAACGAACTTCCTATACAGATGGAAGATGCCGGTGTGACCGTAATGTTGGGGAGCGGATTAACGGTTACCGTGACGGTGTCGGCATTCACACATCCGAATTGGTCGGTCACCTGCACGATATAGTTGGTGGTGGCGGAGGGAGATGCCACAGGGTTGTTTACCGTGGTGTTATTGAGTCCGCTGGATGGCGACCATTGGTAGCCCGTTCCTCCGGAGGCATTCAGTTGCACGGATTGTCCCGCACAGAACGCGGCATCAGGCCCGGCGTTGGCTGCAGGTAGCGGATGTACAATAACATTCAGTTGAACCGTATCTCCGGGGCATCCGTATGAGTTGGTTTCCACTACGGAAACAATGGCGTTTCCTGCCGTAGGGAATGAGGCATTGATGGCTGCTGTCCCGTTTCCATTATTCAAGTTTCCGCCATTCACATTCCATGCATAGCTGCTACCAGAAGTATTTTTCACATTGTATGGGCCGGATTCGCCGATGCAAACATCAATGTCGCCCGTTACGGCTGAGGTGGTCGGAGAGGGATTGATGGTAACCGCGATGGAGTCGGATGTACCGAAACAAGCGTTCGTAGAAGTGGTGCTGTTTTCGTCGTAGTAGAGATAGACGGTTTGAGGACCTGTTACATTCCAGTTGACAGTGACCGTGCTGGTGCCCTGTCCGCTCACAACCGTTCCGCCGTTGGCAGTCCATGTATAGGTGGAACCAGGCGTGCTCAACGCATTGTAAACAACGCCTTGTGCCTGGTTGGCGCAGATGGTTTGAGGTCCTGTGGGAGCTGCCGGCGTGAGGATGACATTGATGGTTACATCCAATGTAACCGGATCGGGACTTTGGCATCCGCTCGAGGTGGTTTCAATAACGGTTACGGTGCCGATACCTGATACAGACCCCCAATCGACCAGGATTGAACCGGTGCCTTGTCCACTGGCAATGGTGCCACCGTTCACACTCCAAGTATAGGTGGAGCTGGGGTTTGGATTGGGAACCGAATAGAGCACGCCATTTACGCCCGGGCATACGGAGATGTTACCAACGATGGTGTTGGCAGTGGCCCCAGGGTTTACGATTACGGAAACCGTATCGGTTGATGAGCAACCATTGGCACTGGTACCGGTAACGATGTATGTGGTGCTGTTGGCCGGCGTTACCGAAACAGGATTGGTACTGCCGATGTTGCTGCCTCCCAAAACTGCCCAAACATACGTGTTACCACCGGTGCCGGTGAGCACCAGGGTGTCGCCACTGCAAATGGTGTCATTGGAAGCAGTAGCCAATATGGTGGGGATTGGGTAAACAGTCACCTTCACCGTATCGGTATTGCTGCAACCGAAGCTGTTGGTGCCGGTTACTACGTAGTTGGTGGTGGCCGTAGGATGCACGTTCAACGTATCATTGGTGCCGATGATAAAATTCGGGTTGCTTTGCCAAGTCCATGCATACGTAGTGGCGCCCGTGGCAACTAGCTGTGCAGTGTCGCCGGCACAAATGTTGGTGGGTGCGGCATTGGCAAGGATGATGGGTTGTGGGTTGACGGTGATGGTAACGGAGTCCGAGGTCACACATCCATTCAAGGTGGTGGTCACCACATAGGTTTGACTGGTGGGGGTGGCTCCGTTATTCGTAACAATCAAGGTTGGGTTCGATACAGTGGTTCCACTCAGGTTGGTTGCAGGAGACCACGAGTAACTGTATCCAGGGGTGGAGGACGTACCGATCACCAAGGTGTCGCCGCCACAAAGGATCGCATCAGGACCCGCTTGTGAAACGGGATTGGGTCTTACCTGCACCACTACAGTGTCGGCGTCGATACATCCGAAGGCGTTCACGTTAACGATGTAGGTGTTGTTTACAGGTGAGGTGCCGGTGTTGATGCCGGTGGCATTGGTCACGGCACTGTTGGCATTGGAAAGCCCCGTTGCTGGCGACCAGGTGTAGGTGTAGCCGGCCGTTCCGGGTGTTCCGATGGAGATGGATTGTCCGGAGCAGATGAATACGTCAGGACCTGCATTCGCAGTAGGTTGCGGTGCAGAGGTTACAACAACCGTGTCAGAGGTCGTACAGCCATTGAGTGTGGTCGTTACAACATAAGTGGCCGTAGTAGGCGTGGTGCCGGTGTTGTTGAGCGTGAGTGTGGGGTTGGAAATGGTGGTGCTATTCAACCCGGTTCCTGGAGTCCAGGAGTAAGTGTAGCCGGTAGTGGAAGGTCCACCGAGTTGCACGGTCGATCCAGCGCAGAGCAGTTGGTTGGCACCGGCATCTGAAACGGGATTGGGTCGCACCTGCACCACTACGGTGTCGGCGTCGATACATCCGAAGGCGTTCACGTTAACGATGTAGGTGTTGTTTACAGGTGAGGTGCCGGTGTTGATGCCGGTGGCATTGGTCACGGCACTGTTGGCATTGGAAAGCCCCGTTGCTGGCGACCAGGTGTAGGTGTAGCCGGCCGTTCCGGGTGTTCCGATGGAGATGGATTGTCCGGAGCAGATGAATACGTCAGGACCTGCATTCGCAGTAGGTTGCGGTGCAGAGGTTACAACAACCGTGTCAGAGGTCGTACAGCCATTGAGTGTGGTCGTTACAACATAAGTGGCCGTGGTGGCGGTAGTGCCGTTGTTGGTGATGGTAACCGTTGGGTTGGAGATGGTGGTGTTGTTGAGTCCTGATGCGGGTGACCACGAATAGGTGTATCCTGCTGTTGACGGACCGCCAATTTGAACACTGGATCCGGAGCACAACAACTGGTTAGCACCGGCATTTGAAACGGGATTGGGTCGCACCTGCACCACTACGGTGTCGGCGTCGATACATCCAAAGGCGTTCACGTTAACGATGTAGGTGTTGTTCACTGGCACGGTGCCGGTGTTGGTGCCGGTGGCATTGGTCACGGCACTGCTGGCATTGGAAAGCCCTGTTGCTGGCGACCAGGTGTAGGTGTAGCCGGCCGTTCCGGGAGTTCCGATGGAGATGGATTGTCCGGAGCAGATGAACACATCAGGCCCTGCATTGGCAGTAGGCTGTGGCCCCGAGGTGATGGTGACCGAATCCACTGACGTACATCCGTTCAAGGTAACGGTAACCAGATAGGTGACGGTAGTAGGTGTGGTGCCGGTATTATTGAGCGTAACGGTGGGGTTGCTGATGGTGGTGTTGTTCAAGCCGGTTGCAGGCGACCAGTTGTAAGTGTATCCAGGGGTGGAGGAGGTTCCGATTTGAACACTGTTACCAGCGCACAGCAATTGATTGGCGCCGGCATCTGCCACAGGGGCTGGGCGTACTTCAACGGAAACCGTATCGGTGTCGAGACAGCCAAAGGCGTTCACCGTTACCACGTAATTGTTGGTTACGGGGGCGGAGGTGTTGTTGGTAAGCGTAACGGAAGTAATGGCGCTGTTAGAAGTAGCCAATCCAGTGGAAGGGCTCCACGAGTAGTTAAACCCTGCAGTTCCGGAGGTGCCGATGTTGGCCGATTGTCCGGAGCAGAACGTTACATCTGGGCCCGCATTGGCCGTGGGCTGTGGCGCAGAGGTCACCACTACCGTGTCGGTGGATGAACATCCGTTGAGGGTGGTGGTCACCACATAGGTGGCCGTGTTGGTAGTGGTGCCATTGTTGGTGATGGTTACCGTTGGGTTGGAAATGGTGGTATTGTTCAATCCGGTTGCCGGTGTCCATGAATACGTATATCCAGTGGTGGAGGCACCTCCGATTTGAACGCTTGATCCGGAACAGAGCAGTTGATTGGCTCCTGCATTGGATACGGGGTTGGGTCTAACGGTGACCTGCACGGTGTCGGTGCTGGTACAGCTACCCAGCGAGGTCGTCACCACATAGGTTTGTACAATGGGGGATCCTGTGTTGTTTGTGAGCGTAACGGTGGGGTTGCTGGAGGAGGAGCTACTCAATCCAGTGGAAGGTGACCAGGAATACGTGTATCCTGCGGTGGAGGCAGTGCCGATACTGGCGTTAGCTCCGCTGCAGAAGTTCAAGTCAAGTCCTGCGTTAGATACTGGTACATCGTTCACGGTTACGTTCACCGTATCCAAACGTTGGCAACCAAAGGTGTTTTGTCCGAGCAAAATGTATTGCAAGGTGGTAGGAGCGGTAAGCCCTGCCGCCGACACAACAGGGTTGGCGATGTTTGCATTATTGAGATAGGTGGAGGGGGTCCAGTTATAGGTTTGACCCGCAACCGAGGCGGTTCCGATGGAAACGGTTCCGTTTTCACACACCTGTTTGTCTGGACCGGCGTTTACCGCTGGCAAAGGGTTGACGGTTACTTGAACCGTATCCGTGTCGACGCAGCCGCTTTCAGAAATGGTGAGCACATAGTTGACCGTGATGGGTGTGGTACCGGTATTGGTCAGTGTAACCGTGGGCGCCGAACTGAGCGAGTCGCTCAGCCCTGTAGTGGGTGTCCAGCTATATGAGGGGTATCCGGGATTGACAGGCCCTCCGATTACGGCCGAGCCACCCGTACAAAAACTCACATTGGCTCCGGCATTGGCGATTGGCAATGGAACGACCTCCACGGGATAATTGAGGGTGTCTGAATGGCATCCGTATGGGTTCACGGTACTCACGGAAATAATGGCTTGTCCGGTGTTGGGGAAGCTGACCCCTGCGGTGGTTCCGGTAGGGTTACCAGCCAAGGTGGCGTTGGTGGTTGTCCAAGAAAAAGTATTGCCCAGCGATGCGGGAATGGTATAGGAGTAGGCGGTCCCAGGCGAGAAGCAAACGGTATCGGGCCCCGTCATGCTCGCCGGAGCCGGCGTGTTTACCACCGTAATGGAATAAACCACGTTGGTGATTTTGGCAGGACATCCGTTATCGGTTACGGCCACACTGAATTGGTACGGGGTAGAGCGACCTTGGTCACACGAAGGGGTCCAACAGAAGGTTCCGGAAACGGTAGCCAACCCGTTGTTATCGGTGAAGGTGGCTGGCGGATTGGTGATGGCGGGGTTGAAGATGTCACCGGTGTGTGTCAGGAATAAGCTGTCGCCGTTGGCGTCACTGAAGGAAGAGGTGAAACAAAGGGTCTGTCCCTCTTGAATGATATAGCTGGTGGCGCTTCCGGCCGCCAATACGGGTGCGGGGTTGATGGGACATGCGATCACGATGATTTGCAGGTCGCGACGGGAGATGCCGATCAACACGCCGTTGCGATACTCGCGGATTTCGACGGCCAACACGTAAAAGCCGATGTTGGGAGCGAAATAAGAAGCCAATCCGGTGAGTGTATCAATGGCAATGGAGCCGCCGGCGCCAAAAGGGGTTGCAACAGTATAGCCTGGTGCATAGTTGACGTTGGGAATGGGCCATGTGTAATTGGCGGGCGGGTTGGGATTAGGTTGGTTGTTGGAGGAAATACCCTGGTAAGGGGTGACGAAATTGTAGACCAGCAAATCACCGTCGGGGTCGTATGCCTGGTTCAAAATGGAAACCGTATCGGAGGCGCATAGGAACGGCACGGGAGCCGTTGCAAAAGTTGGAGAGCTGTTAATGGTGGCCGGCGGAGGGGCATAGGCGTAGTAGGCCTGACCGGTGTTGCCGGGGTTGTTGAGGTTGGCGATGTTGTTGTTGCGGCAGCAACGGTCGGAGATGAAATAATAGCCGGTAGTGTTCGAAGCCAAGGTCACGATGCCTTGGTAAACGCCCTCTTCCACGCACACACTTGGGGTAAAGGTGCACGTGTCGTTGGCATTGGGTGGCGTGATGGGCGTGATGGAGATGAGCGGCAGAGATGATGTGGTGATCAGCTGCTTGTTGCCGGTAGGGTTGGTGGGGTTGTCACGATAAACCCCTAGATTCATCGTGGTAGGCAGGTTGGAGGAACCGGGTTCACAATACCGGTAAACGGTGATGGTGATGCGGTACTGGTAGAGGCCGTTGGCATTTACGCCTAGGTACTCGTAACCCAGATTGCCACCCATGAGGTGGGAGGAAAAGGACTTCTGAAATCCAGCAAAGATGAGCAGGCCGGCAAGCAACAGGCCGAATTGTAGGGCTTTTTTCATGGGGTTTTGGATGTTTTTTGCAGGGAATGGTTTAAGCGCAAAAGTGTTCAAAGCTAGGAATAATCACAGTTATGACGCGTATCATCGTACACCGATGATGAACATCATGATTTTTCCGTCCAGATGGTTCTTTTTTCGTGCAATGAAACGAATGCTAAAAAACAAATCCATGGACTTAAAGAAGACGATGATGTCATTGCTATTGGTTGCACAGGCCAGCGTAGGTTTTACCATGAAGGCCGATAGCACGGGACTACCGGGGGACCATTTCAGTTTGGAAGCCGCCTTGGCCATGTTCAAGGAGTCGTCCTCCATTGAAGATTTTGAAAAGCGGATCAATCATTCCAACAACGGCGTCAACAACCTCGATTTAAACCAAGATGGACGGGTGGATTTTTTAAGCGTTCGCACCGATGGTTCGGGTAGTGATCGTGCATTGGTTATCACGGCAGCGTTAGGTAAGGGGGATCGTCAGGATGTGGCGGTGATTGAAATCGCTCGCCAAGGCAAGGAAAGCGCATTGCTGCAGATTGTTGGTGACGAGGATCTGTATGGTGAAATCAAAGTGGTGGAGCCGTTTGAGGAAACGGATATGGAGGATGACAAGGGGCCGCTCACAACGGTGGATTCCAAGGCTGATATCTGGATCAACGTTTGGTACTGGCCGTGTGTGAGCTGGTTTTACGGTCCGGGTTACATTGTGTATGTGTCGCCTTGGTATTGGGACTTCTATCCAGGCTGGTGGTCTCCGTGGCCACCCTACACTTTCGTGGTGTTTTATGGGTACTATGCGCCCTATCATTATCACTACCACCATGTGCATACGCATCGCACGCATCACATCCATCAAGCCGTGTACATGCCGCGTAGGGAGCAGTCCGCCATAGTGAAGGAACGGTATCGAAAACCGGTGGAGGAATACCGCAAGGCGAACCCGGCCAAGCCGGTGATCCAAAGGGAGCCGCCACCTCGGGTAAAGCCCGAGCCAGCGCCCAAGAGCAAGCCCGACCGACCTCAAAATCGCCAGGATATCCAAGAAAAACCATCGAAGCCCCGGCAGGCCCCACCCCGCCAACGGCCCGCGCCGCGGAAACCCGGCAAGCCAAGGTAAAGGGCTTGATTAGAACAAATTCTACATAAAAATCCATGATTTTACGGGTTTTGTCACCCAACAAGTATGGCGTGCTTGGAGATGTCAACAATGGTTCATATCTTTGCGCCCCCATCAGTTAATAAGCTGTAATACAGTTCTAAAATTTATTCTAATCATTTAACCAGATGTTGCATGATTTTGACTTCGGTTACGCTCACCCCATAAAGCGAGCCGTTGGCCAAAACCCATAAATTTAACTTGACACGAGTAGTGTTTTGGAGCTAGCTTGCCCCAGCAAATTCCAAATTTGCCCCTAAACCCCACCGCCGAATAGGTCCAATGGACTTGGCAAAATTTAAAATCTAACCTGTTACCGATGACCTTACCATCATCTGTTTTTTGCGTCTCAGCACTTCCGACCGCCTTTTCTCGGTGTGCTTGCTCCTCGTTTGCCCTGTTATAAATTCCCCGATTAACTAAATAATTCATAATAATTCTAACCTTAATTAATTCACTAAAAACAAAAACAAAATGAAGCCTAAAAACAA
>JBMTLM010000006.1:0-20716 GCA_049431185.1 Bacteroidia bacterium
ATGTGGAGACCGAAGGGCGCGTGAAAGCCGACACCAACCAGGTAATTCTTTTCGAGCGCGACAAGGATGAGGTGCGATTGTTTTGTGAGCAGGATGCCGAAATCCTTTTATGCGGCGGCCAACCCCACAACGAACCTGTGTTTGCCTATGGACCTTTTGTGATGAACAACGAAGAGCAAATACGACGTTGCTTTGCCGATTACCAGGCGGGTAGGATGGGCGATCCGTACAGGGTGAATGGGAATTAGGGTGGTAAACGGGGAGTGGTCATTAGGGAGTGGGGAGTGGAAAATAAAGATCGCCATGTCCAGGTACAACATGAAAAACAAACTGAAAACACTTAAGATTTAGGCGCGAACTGTTGACCTGTCTGTAACCCTTGATGCAATCAACCCAACTCAAATGAAGTAATCCCGAATATTTGTTCAATCGGGAGATTCACTTTTTTACCGTAGTACATGCGGGCGCATTCAAAAACATACTTTGCCTTGAATTTTTGAATCATGTCGACCGCGGCGAGGTTGGTCACCGGAATATCCAGAAAAACACTTTCCCCATTGGCGTGATGAAGGCAGGCTTTGTATAAATCTTCTGCGATGATTGGGTTGTCGGCAAACAACGGACCGATCTTGTATCCTGTAGTGGCCTTGCGCATGACACAGAACCCCTGTAACGAATCACCCTCCTGGTATTTGAATGCATAAGCACCAGGCTGCAAAACCCATGATTGCATGAAATAAGACCTCGGATAAAGGAAGCATTTCAAATCATATTCAAGCACCGCATCCAAATCGTTGATATCAATATATGAAACGGCGGAACGATATACCATGTTCTCCCCTTTCCGCTCATAGCGTTCATCCCTGAAGGCCATTTCAAATCCGCCTTTGGCATAAAAGGGCTGCATGGCAACCACCCCGTCCATACCTACAGATGCATGTCGATCCAGTCGTTGCAACAGATGGTCGCGGCGCTGCCGCCATAACCTGCGTCCGATGCCCATACCACGGTATTGATCCTGGATGATGAAGAATCCCATGAATCCGTATTGCCCGTTATATGAAACCAACGAGCCCCCGCCAATCATTTCACCGTTGCGGAAGTATCCGAAAAATCCGTCAGGATCGGTCTTGTAAAAAATCGAAGCGTCATTGATTCCGGGGTTCCAACCTTCTACACGAGCCCAATCAACCAAGGTTTCAACACCTTTTTGATTCAGTTTTATAAAATCAAATTCCATCGGTTGTAAATCACTTGCCGACTACATCCACAAAGTCGACAATCAATTTCTTGATATCTTCGAATTCCGTCAAGGGCAGTTGATGCGGCAGGTCGTTGACATCGTGATACGCTTTGGAGCCACCCGTCGTATAAAAGAAGAATGCCGGTACGCCTTTCTCACTGAAAAAATAATGGTCACTGTTTTTAGCTGTGCCTCGTTTACCGAGTGTTTTTAAATACCCCTTCTCCTTGTTGAGGCGATCAAAGATGTCGAACTCCTTTGGATGCAGCTCACCGTTCACTACCATCATGCCTTCCTCGCCGTTGCCCATCATGTCCATGTTGATCAGGAATCGAATCCGATCCAGGCGAACCATGGGATTTTCAGTGTAATGTTTGGATCCAATCAATCCTGCCTCCTCGCCAGCAAAGGCGATGAACAAAACCGATTTTGCCGGGCGGTTTTCGGGCTTTGCAAACCATCTTGCCAAATCGATGAGCATGGCCGTGCCACTGGCATTGTCATTAGCTCCTGCAAATAATGCCTTTGGCCCCATCCGACCCAGATGGTCATAATGCGCGGTAAAAACGATGAATGAATCGGCATTGGAGGTGCCCGGCAAATAGGCGGCCACATTCAGAGCCTTATGCTCAGGTATGAACTTACTGTTTACATGAATGCGGATTCTTTGCGGCGATAATGCAGTAGAGTCACGTAACATTCTAACCACAGGACGTGGTGAAACCTTTGTAGCAACACTCCAAATGGTTTTTTCAGACTGGGTGATGAGCAATCCCGCACAAGGAGGCGGGTTTTTCATGAGCGAATCCATTTGTGCGGTCGATGCAGAGTCGAGACCACCCTTGTCTAGGTGTAAAAACGATTTACTCCAATCGGATTTTGAATCGAACGGCAGCCGAACACGGTACACAGGGTATTCGCCTTTGGTGGGAGGGCATCCAGGGTTCACGATGAAGTCTTTGCCTGGTTGCAATTTTTTTTCATCCAACATCACTTCCACTTTGCCTGGGAAGGTGTTTACCGGAAACGAAAACGCTTGCGTATAAAACCCGTTGATAGGGTATGCTCCCGCTTTTTGAAATTCCTTCTGAATGAAGCGGGCTGCCTTGCGATCACCGTCCTTGTAGTAGCCCCGGCCATGCATTTTTGGGGCGCAGAGTTCATCAATCAGCTCCTTGTGGTATTGTGCCTGTGCGCCAAAAGCAGCGGCCAAACACCATCCCATACTACAAATCAGAAAGCGCAACATGCCAGCCTATTAATAACGACGTTCAACCAAGTGACGCAATTTCAGATAGGATTCATCAGAAGTGTCCCAACCATACTTGCTGGCTAGAGTTGCATTCAAATACTGCAAAGCCTGGTGTTCGTCGGATGCGTTGTTGAGCACATCGATGGCATCGTTATAAGCGTTGATATCTCCCTCAAACAATTCGTTGATGAGCGCGAATTTCTCGTTGATACCGATGGCCTTCTTCAAATCCGAAATGGGATTGCTGCTCCATTTGGCGGAAATGCTGTCGTCGTGTCGAGCAGAGGCGATACGGTCGTGCACCGCCGGGGCGCTGGTGAATCGCTCTGCAATGGTGGGGACATCCTCATCAAAAAGGGTGGCAGACTTGGCCACGGGCTTAGGGCTTTCTTTGGACATCATGACTTGAGGCATCACCTCCTCCGTGGAAATTTCCGATCGCGGTGCTTCAACCGGTATTTCCACAGTCGCTAACAATGCTTCCGGCTGCATAGGGTTATCTAATGAGGTTTCCTTTTCAACATCCAAAACCTCAACGGGTGCTTCTACTGGCAAGATGACGTCGATTGGTGTTTGTATCGTGGACGCCACTGGCTCTTGTTGATCTTCCGATGTGAACTCCAGCGAGGCGTTACGCTTTTCCAGCTCCTTTAACGCTTCGTATAGTTTACGGACGTTTTCGAGGAGGATATCCAACTCTATTTGAGGAATCCGGTTTTCATACCCTAAAACGGTGTCGGTTTGCTCCCGGATCATGTCTGTGAGGTGTCGGGATTGCTCGGTCAGGATTTGGTTTTTCATGAAGCCAATTTCGTAAAAAAACGTTTGATATTGAGAATTCTTGCGTCACACTTTTCAATTGTCAACAAGCTGTCAAAAAATGCGCAAATGACCTAAGGGTTGAACTGTATCAGGGTAAGCGTGGTTGTGTCATAGATACCTTCGCGCCGTGAAAATCAGTTTCCTATACTGCTCCCTATTGATGATGGCCCTGCAACCCGCCTATTCGCAAGTGTGCACCATTACCGATCGGTTTGGAAAGCCTGTTTCGCAAGCAGTTGTGATGGTGGAAGGATTGCGGCCTGTATTCACAGATCGCAGTGGCCAGGTAGCCTTGAAAACCCCAAACAACGACTCAAAAGTATTGGTGCGACATGTATCCTTCCAAGATTGGTCCGGTACGGTACAAAGCCTGTTAACGGATAGTATCCGCCTTACCTCCAAGGAGGTACTGATTCCAGAAGTGACCATTACCTCCGAACACGAGAATAGGACTATTTCGGAGTCCATTCATCCCGTAACCGTAATCAACAAACAATCCATCGAGCAATCAGGCGCCTCCCAGCTTGACCAATTGTTGGAGATGCAATCAAGCATAAGGCTATCGAGAGATATGGTGATGGGTGCGAGCATGACCTTGAATGGCATGGGTGGACAACAGGTCAAGTACCTGTTAGACGGCATTCCAATCATCGGACGTTTGGATGGCAACATTGACTTGGGACAATTGTCACTTGCCAACGTAGAGCGTATCGAGATTGTGAATGGACCCCTATCGGCTGCCTATGGAACGGATGCCGCGGGAGGCGTGATCAACATCATCACCGACAAGTCGGTTAAAAAACCCTTTGAGTCATCGGCATCTGCCACCTATGAAAGTTCAGGCAGATACGACACCCAGATCTCCGCCGGTATTCAAAAAAACCGAACCTCTTTGAAAGCCACTGTAGAGCGGTTTTATTTTGATGGATGGTCGCCGGATGATGTATCGCGCGATGTACTGTGGAATCCCAAGGAGCAGCAGGCCGGTCAGCTGCAATTCCGAAAAGCCGGTGACCATGGCGTGTGGGGTTTGAATGGCTCTGTGAGTCGAGAAACATTAAAGGACAAGGGTGCGGCACGCGTTTCGCCTTACGAAGCTTATGCATTCGACAAGGTGTACACCACCACGAGATCGACCCAACAAATATATTTCGATCAATCCCTTGCCCGAAAGGGTAGGCTCTCCGGATCACTCTCCTATGCCTACTGGCAACGTATCCGAAACACTTATCGTAAAGACCTGGTCACCCTTGACCAGATAACGGTAGCGGGCTTGGAAGAGCAAGACACCAACCGCATCCATTCCATACATGCACGTGCCACATATGCCATACCATCGGTTAACGGAAAGTGGTCGTGGTTGATCGGAACAGAAAACAGCGTGTCATATTTTACCGGCAAACGCATCAACGGACAGGAAGCCAATGAAGGGGATTACGCCTTGTTTGCCAGTGCTGAATGGTCGCCCAACAACAAAATGCAACTGAAGCCCGCCATACGCTACGGATATCACACCGGATTTGAAACGCCTTTGATTCCTTCTTTGGCATTGCGTTATGAAATTTCAAACAACGCCATTGCCCGTTTGTCATATGGCCGAGGGTTCCGCGCACCATCTATCAAGGAACGGTACCTGTACTTTGTGGATGTAAATCACAACGTGCGCGGCAATGAAGACCTACTGCCGGAAGACTCCCACAATTTTTATGGTAGCATCGACTACGGCTTTGTTTTCACCAATAACAGAAAGCTAATGTTCGTGGCAAAAAGCTTCCATAACCAGATCAGTAATGTCATATTATTGGCGCAGCCACAGGCCACCTCCAATTTGTTTACTTATGTGAATGGAACAAGTAGCAGTGTAATTGGAGGTGGACTGCAAACGAAATGGATCAGTGAGCGCATTTCCATTGGAGCCAGTTGGACAGTAACGGGTACCGAATCCTCCTTCGTCACCGGATCTGCTCCCTTGAATTACGTGCAGGAGTTCGGGACAGATGCTGGTGTTCAAATCGGCAAGAGCGGATTGATGGTAAATTTATTTTTCAAACACCATGGTAAATCCATCGGATATGTATTGAATGCCGACAACTCTTTGTCCGCCTATGACAATCAATCCTACAACCTTCTTGACATTACTTTCACGAAACCCTTTTGGAATAAACGCATTCAAATCAGCGGAGGCATTAAAAACCTGTTGAACGTAACGGATGTGAATGCTTCCATTCAAGGAAGTGCGCACAATGACGGTTCCGGAACAGTGGCCATCGGTACCGGTCGAACGGCGTTCGCCAAAGTGACGGTTTATTTTTCCAATAACGATAAAAACCGAACAGCCCATGATTAATCGTTTACATTCCATGTGGGGGCTCTTGGTCACATTGCTGTTGGTCACAGCGTGTGAGAAAGCAGAAACGCCCTTGGTGCTGCCACCCGCGGGAGCAATCGACACGTTGTCGGCCAGCATGGGCGTGAACTACGACAACCAGGTGTATGTGGATTTCCAAACGGGAACAACCAAATCCGTTCCGTACCGATCTTACGATTTGGCCTTTGAAGCTTCAGCAGATGGCTTCCGTATATACCTCAACACCGCCAAGTTCATGTTCGTAGGTAACACCGGAAACACGGATATGCAAGTTGCAGACTCCTCAGGTTTGACATGGCGAACCGAAACGGAACATCTCTATGAAGATTCCACCGCTTTCGGTGAGTATCGAAATATTGCTGGGTCGAGCAAGCTAGAAACCTACGTGATTGACCGCGGTCGCACAGAGCACTTCGGTGCAGATCGGTGGAGAAAGCTTCAGGTGCTGGAAGTGACTCCAACGAACTATAAAATTCGATATGCCAACTACGATAACTCCAACGTGACCGATTTCATCGTCACTAAAGATCCCGATTACTCATTGATGTATTTCTCCTTCAACGGCAGCGGATCTATGGTGGATGTGGCACCTGAAAAAACAGATTGGGATCTGGTATTTACCAAATACACCTACACTTATTATTCCGAACCCGTCACCTCCCCTTATCGCCATTACCTGGTTTCCGGTGCGCTGCTCAATAAATGGGCAGGTTGCATGAATGAACAGATGCGTAAGGATTCCTCCTCCAACTATGTGCCGTTTGATGCCTTTACCTCCAACGAGATCGCTTCCGTTGATTTCAATGACTTGGCTGGAAAAGTTGGATTCAGTTGGAAAGACTATGACTTCACCCTGGGTTATATCATCATTCCCGACCGATATTACCTCGTGAAGGATTCAGATGGATTTGTTTATAAAATCAGATTCTACGACTTCTATGATAGTTCAGGGAACAAGGGTACGGCGGAGTTTGAGTTTAAACGATTATGAAGCCTAGTGACAAGTTATCAGTTACAAGTCTGGATTGAATTTTAATATGTCTGATAAATAATAATTTATTTGAAGATCGATTAACCTAAATCAATAAACCTTTAAAAAACGATTAACATGAAAAAACTAGTACTAGCGATGATGTTGTGTTGGGGAGTGTGTGCGGCCCATGCACAAGGGCAGATTTTTGATGCGGTAAGCATTGGACCGGGCTATACCAATCAAACCTTTTACAGCATGGCCAACGGTGAAGTGAGCAGCATCATCAACAATGATTGGGATTTGGCTTTCCAAATCGCCGGCTTCCAAGCAGCCATTGTGATCAACGGAAAAAACAATGTGCGATTGTTTAAGTCCGGCTTTGCCGTAAACGACTGGGCCAACATCCTCCCCATCGACACTACCGGACAGCTTACGGGTGCCAATGAACTGTTCAACCGTGATACGAGCATTTGGGCGGGCGCATTCAACATCACCGCCGATTTCTCCAATCAGTTCGACCTCGGTTGGGGAGTGTATGATTTTGTAACGCATGCCGTAACGGGTGATTCCCTCTATTTCATCAAGCTCCCCAACAATTCTTACAAGAAGCTTTGGATTCAGGTGTTGCAGAACGGTATCTACACCTTCAAACATGCCAACCTCGATGGCAGCAATGAGACCACGGTAAACCTGAACAAGCAGAATTTTTCAGGAAAGAACTTTGGTTACTATTCGTTTACCACCAATACGACATTTGACCGCGAGCCCAACAAGTACAGTTGGGACCTGGTCTTCTCCCAATACATGTCCTCTATGCCGCTGACCTATAAGGTGTCGGGCGTGTTGTCCAATGATAGCATCTTCAGTCTGAAGGCTTATCCAGTAGATGTCGCCACGGCCTCTCCATGGCAACAAGGATTCACCAAATACAGCAATAACATTGGTTACTCATGGAAGACTTTTGACATGAACACCAACCAATGGGTGATTGAAGACTCCACCGTTTTCTTCCTGTATGACCGATCCAACGCACTATGGAAACTGGTCTTCACCGGATTTGGAGGCGCCTCTACCGGGACCTTTGAGTTTTACAAGGAATTGGTTTCCGCTACAGGTGTCGGAGAAAACGGTAGTAGCTCCACTTTGTTGGAAGCCTATCCCAACCCCGCCAAAGATCTTTTGCGTTTGGTGTTTATGAAATCCGACGCAAACACCGAGCTGCAAGTTTCACTGCATGACCTGAACGGTCGCGTTGTGTTGAATGAAATGATTTCGAATGGTAGTGGTCTCATGGATCATACCATGGATGTGTCGCAGTTGACTGCTGGAATCTATACTGCCAAAGTGTTGCAAGGTTCGAAAATACAAGTGAAAAAGGTGGTGGTGGGAAAATAACCCCTCCACTACCTTTTATAAATCATTGCATAAACGACCCCTACGAACAAGCCGCCGCCAACCATGTTGCCTGCAATGACGGGCAATAGGTTGTGCAGCATGTCGATCAGGCCAACAGGAGTGGCCATTTGTACAAAGAGCGGATCATCCTGTATCATGTAGGCCAAAGGAAAAAGAAACGTATTGGCAATGGAGTGCTCGAAGCCGGCGGCTACAAACACGGTCACGGGAAGGATCATTGCCAATATTTTGTCGGTCACGGAATGGCCCGCAAACGACATCCACACGGCCAAGCACACCAAAATGTTGCAGAGGATGCCACTGAAGAATGCGCGTTGTGCAGACAGTAAGCTTTTGGTTTCTGCCGTAGCCAATATTTTTTCGCCCACCTTTCCCACTATGAGCTCGGCGTAGCCTGATTGGTACACCAAGAATGCCAGGAAAATGGCTCCCGCGGTATTTGAAAGCAGTACGATGATCCAATTACGAAGCAATGCGGTAAATGTAATACGTCGGTCCACATAGGCCATCACCACCAGGTTGTTGCCAGTAAACAATTCAGCTCCCGCCACCACGACCAGGATTAGTCCTAGGGAGAAAACCACTCCTCCCAAAATGCGGGTGGCTGCCAAGCTCTCCATTGGATGGGCCAGTACTAAATTGTTTGCAAGCGCTCCGAGTCCTATAAAAGCCCCCGCCAGAATCCCCAGCATCACCATGGGGACCAATGGCATATTTGCCTTATTTACACCCGTTTGCTCGACCCTTTGAGCAATTTTAGCAGGCGAATAAGCATCAAATTCCGTGGATAAGTCTTCTTTCATGGACGTAATTAAAGCTTCTTTTTTTAACCACAGAATGACATTTATCACCAACAATGGGGCATTCGTTTACAGAACTTCGCGCCGAAGCGGGTATTTACGGTATATTTTATTGAATCCTACGCGATTTAAACCACCTAACAGGCTGTTCTTTATAAAGGATTAAATACATACCTTGTCAAAAATAACTAAACGATTTTTTCCATATGGCCTACAAGCATAATAACAACCCTGAAGATTCTGGAAAAACCACCATCGGCAATGCGGTCCATTTGTTGCAGGCATTATCCGAAATCAACAAGGAGTTCGTTGACCCTAAAAGCAACAAGAGGTCTCTTTTCAAAAAAATGCTGGTCAACATTCTGGATGTTACCGGTAGCGAATATGGTTTCATCGGTGAAATATTCACCCGCGACGGGGCACCGGTGTTGAAAACCTATGCCATTACCGATATTTCCTGGAACGAGGAAACGGCCAATTTGTATAAAAAGTATGAAGAGCAAGGGATGGAATTCACCAATCTCAATACGCTCTTCGGTTATTCGATGCGCACAGGCGAAGTGGTGATCTCCAACGATCCTGCCAATGATACGCGCCGTGGTGGGTTGCCAAAAGGACATCCCGCCTTAAATCATTACTTGGGCATTCCCATCAAAGACAAGGACCATGTGATGATTGGCATGATGGGAATTGCCAACAAGGCCGGCGGTTACACGGAAAAGGATGTCCAATTCCTGGATCCCATGCTATCACTTTCCGCGGCGTTTATATCTTCCATCAAGGCTACCACTGCGAAAGAGTTTTTCTCTGATAGCCTGGATGCTTACCGAAAAGCTATCGACAGCCATGCTATCGTTTCCGTAACCGACGTGAAGGGTAATATCACCTACGTGAATGAGAAATTCTGTGAGCTTTCAAAATACGCCGCCAGTGAACTGATCGGTAAAACCCATTTCATTGTGAACTCGGGATACCACCCCAAAGGTTTTTTCAAAAACTTATGGAACACCATTCTCAGCGGCAAAACGTGGAATGGTGAGATACGTAATCGAGCCAAAGATGGGACCCTGTACTGGGTGAACGCCACCATCATCCCCTTTTTGGATGAGCACAAACAACCCTATCAGTTTGTGGCTATCCGCAACGATATCACTAAACTGAAAGACCAAGAACAGGAACTTGCCAGCATTTTCAAGCTTTCGGTGGATTTATTGTGCATTGCAAACCAAGAAGGGAAATTGATAAAAGTAAGTCAGTCGTTTCCTACCGCCCTAGGCATGTTTGAAGACGAATTGTTGGAAACATCTTTTTTAGATTTGATCCATCCGGAGGACCTTGCCTCCACTAAGAAGCAGATTGAAGCCTTAGCAGTCGGTGCCTCAAGCACCGGTTTTGAAAACCGATATCGAAAGAAAGACGGCACCTACATCTTGCTGTCGTGGAGAGGTTCCATGAATAGGGAAGACGGATTGATTTATGCCACTGCTACGGATATCACCCTGAAAAAGGAGTTGGAGGAAAAAATGATCCAATCCAAGATTGAAGTAGAGAAAGCGAAAGCTAAGGATACGTTTCTGGCCAACATGAGCCACGAAATCCGAACACCCCTGAATGCCATCATCGGCTTCAACGATCTGTTGCGTAAAACCAAACTCGACCACGAACAACTGGGCCATGTGGAGATTATCGGTTCGGCACTCAAAAACCTCAGCGTAATCATCAACGACATTCTCGACCTCTCCAAGTTGGAAAGTGGAAAATTGGAACTGGAAAAACGCCCCTTTCGTGTGGAGGAATTGATGAAGCAGGTGACTCAAATGCACTTGGTGCGTGCGAAAGCCAAAAACCTGAAATTGATGCTGAGCATCGACAGCGATATTCCAACCTATTTAATTGGTGACGAAACACGACTTTCCCAAATTCTCATCAACCTGGTTTCAAATGCGATCAAGTTTACTCCACAAGGACGCATCGAGGTCAATGCCACGGAATCATCGCGACAAGACGGTTTTGTCACCATCCGATTCGCCGTGAAGGATTCCGGAATCGGGATCGATCCTGCCAAACTGCAATTGATTTTTGAACGATTCACCCAAGCTGAAGATTACACGACCCGTATGTACGGCGGCACGGGGCTAGGCTTGAACATAGTCAAATCATTGGTAGATCTCTATCGGGGCAAACTGGATGTGCAAAGTGTTCCAGGACAAGGCTCGGAGTTTTCATTTGAAATTACTTTCCCGATAGCCGAGGGTGTGCAAGAGCCATTAGATGCTACCTCAGAACATTCAGATCAATCGCCTGACTTAAAGGGTCTCCATATTTTATTGGTGGAAGACAATGAGCACAACCAGATATTGGCCAAAACGTATTTGGAGCGCAATGGTGGTCGTGTTGAAATCGCCGGCAACGGACTGATTGGTTTAGAAATGCTCCGTCAAAAATCTTACGAGGTAATCTTGATGGATATCCAAATGCCCGTGATGGATGGCCTACAAACCACTGATGTGATCCGCAATGAGCTTAAGAGTAATATTCCCATCATTGGTTGTTCAGCTCATGCACTGGAGTCCGAGAAATCCCGATGTATCGAAGCGGGAATGAACGATTATATCACCAAGCCTTATACCGAGCGCGACCTCATCGCCGCACTTTCTAGGCAAAAATTGATTCCTGGAACGAATGCCGATGCCATCAACGCGACGTCAGCAACATTGATATCCGACAATGTCATAGCCACCTTTCAGCATTGGGAAGCCCAATACGGGAGCAACACCATGAACTTGCTACTGAACGCTCTTCGAGAACGCATCCCTGTTGACATCACAAAAATAGAAACCTATTTATCGCATGGGGAAAACGCCAAGTTGGAAGCGATTGCCCACAATCTTGCCAGCAGTTTAGGCGGTTTGCGATTGATGCAAGGCTTATCCATCACCAAACAATTGGAGCACGCGGCCAAGCGCGGCCACGAAGATTTGATGCACCTCCGTGGCAAGGAGTTGGTGGAATACCTTCGGAATGTTTTGGAGGAGACCAAGTTGCTATGATTTTCATTGGGTCTAGAATGTCATAAATAGCAGGATTGCTTTTCATATTAAACGTTTAATTCACGGGACATTCATACCTGTAACCGCGCGGATATCCCAACGTGTGTTTACATTTGTCATGATTTTTACTCCTGCCATTGTCCATACTATTCCTCGACATCGAAACCATTCCGCAACATCCGTCGTTCGAAGCCTGTCCTGAAGAGGTACAGAAACTTTGGAAACGCAAAGCGGAAAATTTGAAACGTGACCCCGAAGAGAGCGTAGCAGACGTCTATAAGCGTGCTGGCATCTATGCTGAGTTCGGACAAATCATTTGCATTTCCACCGGTTTTGTGCATTTAGTCGACGGTGTTGAAACCTTGCGCATCAAATCATATTACGGCCATGACGAGGCCGTGCTCTTGATAGAATTTGCCGCCATGCTACAAAAGAGTTTTTCATCGGCTGAAAGCCGCTTGTGCGCACACAACGGCAAGGAGTTTGATTTTCCATTCCTTGGAAGACGACTGGTCATTCATGGAATCAAATTGCCTACCATCCTCGATATCGCGGGCAAAAAACCCTGGGAAGTGAATTTTTTAGATACGATGGAGCTATGGAAATTCGGTGACTTCAAAAGTTACACGCCGTTGAATTTACTCACGCATGTGCTTGGAATTCCAAGTCCGAAGGATGATATCGATGGCAGCCAGGTGTGGTCGGTTTATTGGGAAGAAAAAGACCTCGAGCGTATTGTCCGGTACTGCGAAAAGGATGTGGTGGCACTGACCAACGTTTATCGCCGCATGAAAGGTTTGACGGTGATTCCGTCGGATCAAGTGGTTCGCGCCTGAACTTATTTGTTGATTTCGATGAATCGTTCGATGTCCCTTACCAAACCGAACACGATGATGGTATCAGATTCGATGAGCACGGTTTCCGAGTTGGGTACACCCAGGATATGACATTCCTTGATCACCTCTCCGTCCTTGATGACCTCCGTTTCCCGTTTGAGGGTAATAAGATTGAGGTTATACTTACTGCGTAGGTTTATGTCACCCAAAGTACGGTTGGCAATGGTGCGAGGGGTTTTAACCTCTACGATTTCGTAGCTATCAGGCAACAGGAGTGATGTAAGGATATTGGGATTGAGCAAACGTTCGGCCACCGCCAAACCTACATCGTTTTCAGGTGAGAGGATTTCCGTGACACCAACCTTTTCCAAAATCATTCGTTGGTGTTTGCCATTGGCGCGCGCCATGATGCGTTTCACCTTGAGTTCCAAAAGCTGTACCACACAAAGCATCAATGCTTCGAAGTCCTCGCCAATGGCCACTACCACCGCATCCATTTCATGCACATTGTGCGATCGCAGGAGTTTGATATCGGTTGCATCCATGCAAACCGCATACGACACATCCTCCTTGATATCCTCGATGTGTTCTTCGATGCTATCGATGGCCAACACTTCCGCTCCGCGGACCGATAGTGTCCTGGCGATGGCGTTTCCAAACTGTCCGAGACCGATGACGGCGAATTTGTATTGAGACATTTTTATTTAGGATTTACGATGGACGATTGACGATGGTGATGGGTGATTTATTCCGTTGATTAATAGAATTTCTTGTCACTTGTTACTTATTACTTGTCACTTGTCACTAAAATATGATCACTTGTCTAAGGCTTGTTTCAAATCCTCCACCAAATCTTCGATGTCTTCTATACCGACACTTAGTCGGATGAGTGAGTCGGATACGCCCGACTTTTCACGTTCTGCCTTGGGGATGCTGGCATGGGTCATGCTAGCCGGGTGGCCGATGAGCGATTCCACGCCTCCCAGGGATTCGGCGAGTGAAAACACTTTGGTGGACGACGCCATGCGAAACGCATCCTCCATTGAATCCCCTTTCATTGTAAATGAGATCATGCCTCCGAAATCACGCATCTGCGATTTGGCGATGGCATGATTGGGATGGTCTTCGAATCCGGGCCAATGCACCTTGGCGATGCGGGGATGTTGACGCAAGAAATGTGCGATTTCCTTGCCATTGCGGCAGTGTGCCTGCATGCGCACATGCAACGTCTTGAGTCCGCGCAACACCAAAAAGCTATCCATGGGGCCGGGTACCGGACCGCATGAGTTGGTGATGAACGCCAATTCTTCGTGGATTTTATCATCGTTGGTACACACAGCCCCCATCACTACATCCGAGTGGCCACCGAGGTATTTGGTAGCCGAGTGCATCACCATGGTGGCTCCCAACTCCAATGGGTTTTGCAGGTATGGTGAAGCGAAGGTGTTATCAACCACCAACAATAAGCCATGATCCTTGGCAATGGCGGCGCAGGCACGGATGTCGATGATCTTCATCAAAGGATTCGTAGGCGTCTCCACCCATAGCATTCTTGTTTTGCCATTCACATGTTTGCGGATTGATTCCGCATCGTGCATGTTTACGAAATGAAAAACGATGCCATAGTGTGCAAACACCTTGGTGAACATCCGATAAGAACCGCCATACAAATCATCCGTGGCGATCACTTCATCACCAGGGCGCAATAGTTTCATGATGGTATCTTCAGCGCCTTGGCCGCTAGAGAAGCATAGTGCGTGCTTGGCTCCTTCCAATGAAGCAATACATTTTTCCAATGCTACCCGTGTCGGATTTTTCCCCCGGGCATAGGCATAGCCCTTATGTTTGCCGGGTGATTCTTGAACGTAGGTGGAGGTCTGATATATCGGCGTCATGATGGCCCCTGTGGTGGGATCAGGTTCTTGACCGGCATGAATCGCTTTGGTTCCGAATTTCATGATTGTGAATTAAAAGTCCCGACAAAGGTAGAAGGATAAACCGCTTGGCGGAGAAGCCTCAATTGAATTTTGAACACCCCCCTTTTAGGGCCAAGGCTGCCCGCTCCGATACACCAAACCGGGAAAAACGGAAAAATCCTGCATGATGGCACCATAAATCAAAACCGAATCCGTTTCAGGGTTGTTTATTCCTTTCGTTCTGCCACACCAAACTTTAACCCCTTAAAAATCTTAACTTTGCGTAAAACCGCCTCTAACAAGAAAATGGAAATTAAGCCTGGGCCCCTACTCGCGGGAATCAATGACCCGGCTGATTTGCGTCTGCTCAAACCTGATCAGCTCAAACAGGTTTGTCAGGAATTGCGTCAGTATATCATTGATATCGTGTCTGTTAATGGTGGACACTTTGGTGCTAGCCTGGGTGTGGTAGAGCTCACAGTGGCCTTACACTATGCTTTCAATACCCCATACGACCAATTGGTTTGGGATGTGGGTCATCAGGCCTATGGACATAAAATCCTGACCGGACGACGAAAGGTTTTTCATACGAACCGAATCTATAAAGGCATTTCCGGCTTCCCTAAAAGGTCGGAAAGCGAGTTTGACACTTTCGGAGTAGGACACTCCTCCACCTCCATATCGGCAGCACTCGGCATGGCCGTGGCTTCCCGGATTCAGGGAGATAAAGATCGCCAACACGTAGCCGTGATTGGTGACGGCGCCATGACCGCAGGATTGGCCTTTGAAGGACTGAACCACGGTGGTGTGGAGGATTCAAACCTGTTGGTGGTCCTCAACGATAACTGTATGAGCATCGACCCGAATGTGGGCGCCTTGAAAGAGTATCTCACGGACGTGACTACCTCACATACCTACAACAAGGTGAAAGATGAGATCTGGAACATTCTTGGAAAGATTTCCAAGTTCGGCCCCAATGCACAGTCCATCGCACAGAAAGTGGAGAACGCGGTCAAATCGGCCGTGCTGAAGCACAGCAACCTGTTTGAATCCTTGCGTTTCCGATATTTTGGCCCCATAGACGGGCACGATGTAAATCACTTGGTGAAGGTGATGAACGATTTGCGCGATATCCCCGGACCCAAAATTCTACATTGTGTAACAGTGAAAGGTAAAGGCTACGATTTGGCGGAAAAAGACCAGACCAAGTGGCACGCGCCGGGTTTGTTTGATAAAGTGACCGGTGAAATTTACAAGCCCGTCATCGATAAGCCGATGCCTCCAAAATACCAGGATGTCTTCGGTCATACTTTGGTGGAGTTGGCAGAAACCAATGAGAAAATCGTTGGGGTTACCCCTGCCATGCCTTCCGGTTCTTCCATGAACATCATGATGAAGGCTTTCCCGAAACGCTCCTTTGATGTCGGTATCGCCGAACAACATGCGGTTACCTTCTCTGCAGGAATGGCCACACAAGGTTTGATTCCGTTTTGTAACATCTATTCCTCCTTCATGCAGCGCGCATATGACCAAGTCGTGCATGATGTCGCACTGCAAAACCTGCAGGTTGTTTTTTGTTTGGACCGCGGCGGTTTGGCAGGAGCCGATGGCCCCACCCACCATGGCTCATTCGATTTCGCTTATTTCCGTTGCATCCCCAACATGGTGGTGTCAGCTCCCATGAACGAAGAAGAGCTACGCAACCTGATGTATTCTGCTACGTTGTATAAAGGCCCGTACTCTATCCGTTATCCTCGAGGTAACGGTGTGATGGTGGAATGGAAAACACCATTGAAACAAATTCCAATAGGTAAAGGAAGAAAAATCCGCGACGGGGAAGAGGTGGCGATACTGACCATTGGTCATCCGGGAAACTTCGCCGTAGAAGCCTGCAAGCAGTTGGAGACAGATGGATTCTTCCCGGCTCACTACGATATGCGATTTGTGAAACCGTTGGATGAGGCCATGCTGCATGAGGTATTCACCAAGTATTCCAAAGTGATTACCGTTGAGGACCATGCCGTGCAAGGCGGTTTCGGCAGTGCCATCGCAGAGTTTATGACCGACCATGGTTACACGGCGCGCTTGACACGCCTTGGCATACCGGACCGTTTCATCGAACATGGCGAACAAAAGGAGCTTTACGATGAGTGTGGCTTCGATGTGAAAGCGATTGTACAAGCCGTTCATCAGCTGACCTCCAGTGCTATAGACACGATCGGTTCCGTGGCATGATTTGACAATAAACTGATAATCAAATGATTAATTGTGAAAACTGATTTTTCATTTGCTTCCGATGAAATGTAGTATTATCTTTAAGGTTCTGAAAATCAAAAAACCAACTATCAAATGAAACACTTCAGCATTTTGATTGCCTTCATGGCTTTCCTGACGGCAGGTTCTGCGTTCGCTCAAAACGCTTCTCGTTTGAATGGAAAAACATATTGGTATATGATGAAAAACGCCGATGGAACTGGTGAAGAAATTCACGATAACATCCGTTTCGTTAACAATACCGTTTACTCCGATCGCGCTGGCATTGTTGCCAACAGCAAGCCTGCAAAAGTCGCCGAAAAGAAAATCAGCGAGGAGTCAACATCGTTCATCACCACCGTATTGGCCACCAACGGCGACGAGCTGCGCTATGAATGTACCGTAGAAGGTAACAGCGTGGTTGGTACTGTACAGGTAAAGAAAGCCGATGGAACCGTTTCCGAAATGGTCCTTCGCGGCATGGTGCAGGAAGAATACCTTCGCATCAAGAAAATGAAAGACGATTATCAGAAAAGCCAATCCAATTAAAGGCTTTTGTAGATGAGATAATTGAAAGGGTCGCCTCAGCGGCCCTTTTTCATTTTCATCAAATGACATCCCCGTATTAACTTTGCACCATCAATGATCGGTCGGTTATTTCTTTTCGCATTACTGCTCATTCAATCCGCCACGGTTGAAGCAAATTCGTTAGTCTCTGGAAAAGTGACCGGTTCCGATGGTGCTCCCTTATCATTTGCCAGTGTTTACGTCAACGGGACCACTCGCGGCACAACCACCAACATAGAAGGCAACTACTCCATTGAAGTTGCAGCCAGTGACAAGCAGCTGGTGTTTCGTTATATCGGATATAAAACCAAGGTGGTTGATATCGTGATAAAGGGAGGCGACCCCATTACGCTGGATGTGGTTTTAGAGGCAGAGTCCTATTCTTTGGCGGAAGTGCAGGTCAAGGGTGATGCAGAAGACCCCGCTTACGCCATCATTCGAAAAGCCATCGCCAGCCGTAAAAAAAACGGCAACAATGTTGACACCTACTCGTGCACGGCATATGTGAAGGGACTGCAACGTCTCACCAAATACCCCAAGAAGTTCCTTGGCCAGGATATCCAGTTGGACGAATTCATCGACACCGTGTCGGGCATCATATACCTGTCTGAATCGGTTTCAAAGCTGGAATACAAAAAACCGGAGGTGAAAGAAACCATGATCTCATCAAAGGTAAGTGGCAACAGCCGTGGGTTCTCGTTCAACCAGGCTTCGGAGATGCAATTGGATATCTACGACAACATCATTGATATCGCCAACCTAAGTCCTAGGGGTTTCATCTCCCCCATTGCCCCAGGAGCCCTGGTGTATTACCAATACCGCTTCGACGGATCATTTGTGGAGGATGGAGTTTGGGTTAACCGCATCGAGGTCATCCCACGCCGCAAGTCGGATCCTGTTTTCTCAGGCTATATTTTCATCCAGGACGGGACTTGGCGTGTGCACTCTTTCGATTTGTTGATCACCAAAGAATCCCAAATACAATTCGTAGACTCTCTTCGGGTCAACCAAATTTACATACCCACTTCCGCTGACGGTAAAGTGTGGATGCCGGGTTCGGTCAGCTATGGCTTTTCCTTCGGCGTATTCGGTTTCTTCGGTAATGGCAGGTTTGTGGCCAGTTATTCCCAATATGACTTGAACCCCGGCTTTGGGAAAAAACATTTTGGCGGAGAAGTCTTGAAGATTGAAAAAGGCTCTAACGAAAAAGACACCAACTATTGGAACAGTATCCGGCCCGTTCCGCTGACGGAAGAAGAGGCGAGGGATTATGTCGTGCGCGATAGCACTCAAAAAATCAAAGAGTCAAAAGCGTATTTGGATTCACTAGACCAGCAATCCAACAAATTCAAAATAGGGAATCTGTTAACCGGTTATTCGTACACGAACCGATACAGGAAGATGCGGATTGTCTTCCCCGGGTTGATTGAAAATTTTCAATTCAATACCGTTGAGGGCGCCAATATTACATTGTCGGCTGACATCGCCCACAACCCCGCCAACAACAAGGATGTTGATGCCAAGCTCTCATTCAGATACGGGTTGGCCAATGAAAAAATGAATGCCTCCTTTTCATATCGAAAGGTGTTCAACCCGCGGCTTTTCGCATCTTGGAGCATCTCTGGCGGAGATGACTTGAACCAGTTCAATGGCAATGCCCCCATTTCTCCCATTACCAACGCGAGCTACACGTTATTTGACGGACGTAACTACATGAAGCTTTATGCGAAGCAATTCATCAAGTCCGCTCTGCGGATCGAGCCCGTCAACGGTATTCGCTTCAACGTTTCCGCCGAATATGCCCAACGATCAGCGGTAAAAAACAATTCATTCTTCACCTGGGCCTCATCAGGAACAGAAAATTTCACCATTAACAATCCGCCCTTTGTCGGAATCAAGGATGCGTTATTCCCCTCCTCAACAGCATTGGTGCTGCAAAGCGGTGTCAGGATCCGCATCAAGCAAAAATACGTGGAGCGCCCCGACGCAAAGTATATCGTGGGTTCGAAGTTTCCTTACTTCAATTTCCAATACCAAGTAGCCGTTCCGAGAGGAGGTGTGCTGGATGCGGATTACAGTCTGCTCAAAATTTCCATCGAAGACCGCATGTCATTGGGCATGGCCGGCACCTTGACCTACCAAGCCGTGGCAGGACGTTTTCTGCATACCCGGCAGACCGGATTCATGGACTTGGCGCATTTCAATGGGAATCGCACCGTATTGTCGGAATTCAAGTTTGAACGATTCGATTTGCTCAATTATTATGAATATTCAACCGATGAGCATTATTATGCAGCTTATGTTGAGCATGCGTTGGGTGGGTTGCTGCTGAACAAACTCCCTTGGATTCGCAAACTCAAATTGGTGGAGGTTGTGGGTGCTCGATTGTTGGATGTTCCGGGCAAACCTGGATATGCAGAGTTATCGTTCGGCATAGAAAAGCTGGGGCTTTTAAGAGCTGATTTTGTCTTTTCAATGGATGAGGCCGGGGCCACCCAAACAGGTTTTGTAATTGGCTTGAAAAGGGATTTCGGCCGTTAATGACCAAGATGCGTCAATTGATTTTTTTATGGTCGGCTTGCTTCGCCGTTGCAGGTTGCATGCAGCAGGATGCAGCGAAAGACTTATCATCAATAACCCACCAAGACAGCGTGCATCCGGCCACCGTGGATAGCTCCAGCATTAGCCGATACATATCTAGATACAAGCTGCCCAAAGAGGTTGCCAGCGGGGTCTTCAAGGCCTATGCCACTCATCAGTTTCAACCGATGTGGACTGACGCTGCTGGGTTTGGACAACAGGCACATTTAGCTGCTGCCTTTTTTGGGAAATACCTAAGCATTGGATTAATCGACTCGGCCCAATTCATACCGGGTATGCATCAGGTTTTCGATGCGTTGATTGAAAACGGTCACCCGGGCGCTACAACAATTGCCGATACAGACCTTGAAATTGTATTTACCATTCAGGTGGTTCGGTTCTACCTCGAATTAGTGAAAGCCAAATCGCCCGAATCCATCGGTCAAATGGAATGGTATATGCCCCTTAAAAAAGGCGATATTGATTGGGACCTATTGAAGATACCGAAGGATTTTCTGGAATCTGGTTTGATGCATCCTCAGTTTCATCTACTGGCACAAGCCATGCAAAAACTAAAAGCGATTGAGCAAAGCGGAGGATGGAAACCGATCGCATACACGGGTAAAAACCTCATTCCCGG
>JBMTLM010000007.1:0-20679 GCA_049431185.1 Bacteroidia bacterium
CGCAGTTTCACATATTACCACCCTGTTATTCATAAGCAAAAGGGCTCCGTTGGGTTTCAGGTAAAAATTTCCTTCACCATCGTCCGAGTTGATGCCATTCAAAACCCTTCCATCAACAACATACAAGCCCATTGGCTTACATTCAGCATCACTGATGCAGGCGTTTACCAAGAAAAAGGCGGGATCCGTCAATAATAGCCCACCCAAAAATTCATCGTGGCTCAACAGTTCCGCGTTTTCAATGAAGCTTAAGTTGGATGGAATTGCTGATGTGTACTCCATCTTAACGACATCATATGTGTTTCCATTATGAAATAGCTTATCCATCAACTCTTGGCCACGTCCTGGGAAGGTGACTAGAAATGCGCCTATTAAAACAAACCATTTCATGCTATTTGGATTTTTGCGTTACGGAGATCATCGGACCGAAACTTCTATCTGGCGGAGGCGGCATGTCATGAACATCCATAAGGGAAACAACCCCATCTAAAAACAATGCGTTTCGACATCCAAACAACTCCAATTGCATTTCAGCAATATCCCAAAAAGAGACAGGCTGGGTGGATGCCACAAAAACAGCCACCTCACCGGATATCACTCCCACGGCGCTACGAATCTTGACGTTTTGCGAACCTTGCTTGAATTTTGGATGAATTTTGCCATCAATGACCAACATGGGTCCGGACTGGGTTGCCATGGCAGCAGCATGATAAAACTTAGAGTTGTTAAATGCACTCGTGGTTAGAACGCCAGGGTGACCGGTACTATCCACAAAAAAAACTCCATTAGGATATAGATGGAAATTGTCGTTAAATTTTGTTGTGCTCGTATCCAAAGGATATTGGCGCCGTTCCGCACTGGACCTGAAGAAACCCACAGGTTTGTTGTCAACCGTAAACATGCCGCCATTGGTTACCATCAACACTTGTTTGTTATTTGTATTCAGGTGTTTTTTCAAATCGGCCAGCCCTTTAAATTGAATGCGGTCCGTTTTCATCAAATGTGTTGCGATTTGATGTTCTTTGGCTCGAGCAACAAAAACACGGTATGCACGATTATTCCATAACACCTTGTGTCCTTCGGAAAGCGTAGAAATAACATTGGACTTTTTTTTCAGAATGTTTGATTTCAATACCAACAATGAGTCAAGGTGCTTTTTGAAGAGCTCCCTTTGGCCTGGTGATTTGCCTTTGGCAGACAGTTGCGCATTCAGTCCGGAAATCTTTTGAAGACAAGCCGACAGCTGTGATGCATAGTATTGTAAGCTATCAGGTTTTGACTCCGAATGGCTAGGCTTGCTTCGGTGGGTGCTAGCCGTATCATGCGTAACATAAAGCACCCCCAACACCAGGGTTAAAATAAAAAGAAACACACCTAAACGCTGTTTCGCTAAATTCATTTCGCCTTTTCAAATATTAATGGCAGTCCGGCTGAAAGCCCGGGTTTGGAGTTCATGCTCCTCGACCATAAGGGCTTTTTCCGACGCAAGCTTTTGGGTGTAAATTTTCCTTCGGCATCGTGAATGTCAACCTGGAGTGTGTTTGGACTATATAATCCGGTGTTCCATGCCTTTACATAAATCGTATTATCCTTTCCGGGAACCAACTCAATCGTTTTAATGATGGGCGCCTTTTCAATCCGTCGAATACATGCTCGCTGCACAATCTCCATGCCGTTAAAAAAGATGGAAACGGTATCGTTATCTTCCTGGCTGTTGTCATAAATGACCAAGGTGAGTTTTTCCAGGTTAACCGCCAATGGTTTTTCCAATTTAACGGGTTCCGATGGAATATTCGCTGGTTTGTTTTCATCCAACTTCGATAAAACAACATTGACTTTGAAATCACAGCTTGCCATGTTTCCAGATGAGTCAACAACTATCATCTCCACCTGCGTGCTACCAACTCGGTATTTCCCATCAATCGTCAGATCAGCTGACAGCGTTGTTTTTGCCACCTTGCAATTGTCTGTTGCCAGTCCTTCGGAAATCTCAAAATAAGCCCCGCTGCTATCTTCCGCCAAAATGGTGGTGTCGGAAGGGCAATTGATGATTGGGGCCTCCGTGTCTTCCACTATAACCTTAAAAACACACGGGCCAAATGGGTTGGCATAGGCTATCGGATTTACGCCCACAGGGTGCGCCCGACCACTCACTACTCCCGATTCCAAAGTTCCCGTATATCCGTGTTGAACCTCTGCAGAACAGAATCCCTTGTCGTTGATCGTGATGATGTCCACTGGACATGGCTGCGGTGGAGGTGGGGGTATGATGGATACAACCGTTGGTGTGGTGACCCGGTTACGGATTTCTACTTTGGTGGTGCATCGGGCAATATTTCCGCTTCGATCAAACGCAATCGTTTCGTATGAATAAACCCCGGGGCGGAGATACACATTTTGGGCCCATCCATTCACATATTCGATACGATCTATCAAACAGTTATCGGTGGCCGTAGGCTCCGTAACGTTTACCATGATGCTATCGGTGGGCGCTCCGTTGAAGATGATCGTGGTGTCGGTAACGCAAGTGATGGTAGGCGCCTCCTTGTCCAACACTTCAATTTCCGTCATACAATCTTCGGTATTGCCACCCATGATTTTGGCTCTGTAAACCAATTGGGAAACACCTACGGGAAATGCACTTCCGCTGGCAGGACCCTTTATTTGCAAAACAAATCCCTGACCGCATTCAGCCGTAATAGTGGGCTTGGAAATGTTAAGCTTGGCGGCGCATGTTCCAATATCCGCGGAATATTGTCGAGATGGCTCACAGTTTAACAAAGCGCCCGTAGCCACTGCCTTGGGAGCTGAGGCGCCATAGAGTTTCGATATGTCCGACTGGGTTAACGCTGATCCAAACAACCTGAAATCATCCATGCAACCTAAGAAAAACTCATCAGAGCCTGGGATGTCTCGTCCAACAAAAACATCTGAGATGTTCGGAATCATCAATCCGGTATAAGGATACATCCAAGTCAAATCCCGATTCTGGTAAACCATTACGTTTCTACCGTCATATACGATTGAATACATGAACCACGTGTCGATTGGATAGGTATGGTTCATGAATGCACCATCAAATTCCGTGAAATCCGTGTTGATGGATATGGTGCTTTGTGGAGCAGCCTGCATGGCCTGAAATCGAAAATGCGGATTGGATGGTGTTTCAATGGGATTGTCCCCCTTACAAACCACGGTTGCCCAACGCAAATTGCTTTGGGGGATCTTGAGCCAGCAAACCACCGAGAATCCGCGGCGAATCGCATCAAAAAGGCCGTCATGGGGGATTGTATAAAAATCGGAGGTGCCGTCAAAGCTCCGCGCCCCGCATGGGTTGCCAAAACGGTCTGTGGTGACATCGGGGCTGCCATGCTCTACTACAGGATGAACGTACCTGGAAGAATCGGCAACGTTTCCCCCGAACGGAAGATATATCAATTCCCTTTGGCAATATGCTAGCAGAGGATTCATCAAAATGAATACGACTACGGATGCTACTCGCTTGATGAAATACGAGCATCGAAATTTGAAGAGCCAATCCAATAGTACCATCTGAAACCACTACTCATAATAGTATACCAAAAGATTCACCGCTGAATTTATGTCTTCCGTTCCAACCATTGCGTTATTGGTTGATCCATCGGCTTTATAAACCTGACACACATCCTGCATTCCCGTATCTAGATTTATCAAAAAAACGATTTCCATTCCTTTGTATTTTTTCAAAAAATCAAACGCTCGTTTCGACCCCTCATACAAAGTTGTTTGGCCAGGTATTTGCACAATCGCATGATACGTGTCTCCGCTTTCATAGCCCACAGCCAAAAATCTTCTTTGAGCAGTGACGTTGCTGGAATTATAACTAGATATCCGCATTACATCTTTATATGCTAACAAGTGTGTTTGAAAAACCGTCGCATTATTAGTCTCACACCATTTTTCAAAAGTCGCCTTATCTATAGGCTTTTTTCTCAAATCAAACTTCCTATTCGGGAAATCGCCCAATGTCAAATCCCCATCTTTCAAATTTGTGGCAACAACACCTCCTGTGGCATATACAACCACCAATGCATCGAATTTGGCGGTTTCCATGGTAGTGTTCACCAACGTGCCATTATCCACATTAAATCCATCAGGCGTGTATTCATAGCCATTAGAGACCATATATCCAGCACTGGAATATCCGATAATGTTTTTGCCTTTCCTCCATTTTTTGTACCGGCTCGCTACCGTCTCGCCTGTATTGGGATCTTTTGCAGAAAAATATTTGACTTTTATTTTATTTCCGCTCCCTGTGCGGTTCATATAAAGTAAGTAATAATTCCCGTTTTCCTGTTTGACCTTGGAAAACGTTACATAAGATGGGTCATAAATGTCAGAAGGAGCGAAAGAAATGGTAATGGAGGCAAGACATACCACAAACACTATGATTTTCGATTTCATGCTTTTACTTTTTTATAAAAATGACTTTAAACAAGGCGATATATGCCAAAATGGTTATCATAATCGAGGCCAGCAATCCAATTTTGAGCATTAGACCGGTACGACTCCACAATTTTCTAGCCACATAACTCCATTTTCCTTCCGTTAAGTATTGAATGACCTTGGCTGAATTAGCCAGCCGATCGCCACAACCTCCGCTGTGTTGACAGATCTTAGTCCTTAAATAGGCATAGCGCCCATTCAAAGAGGCATACGGATCAATACTAGCAATTATGGATAGTCGACGGTCGACCTCCCCAATCCAATAGTCCCCGATAGCTTGATACAAAATGGCATGTTTTCCATTGGCTTTGGAATAATGCTTCAATTCCTCTGCCCAATTCATTAACAACAACAAAGAATCCATTTCAATTGTATTCGACCAAAACGTCAGGCGAGTGGTAAGGGCTTCAGATACCACATAGTCGATGTTATTGGAATCGATGCCCATGGCATCCAATTGGGCTACGTCGGCTGTAAAAGTTTGAAGTGTCCGCCAATTGGATGATGATTGGTACGCCGCATAGGGGAACGAATCCACTAAATTGCTGTCATTGAAAGTTGCTTTTTCGAATGAATACAAGGGCGCCTTGGTGAAACCTGGAATGGCTTTGAATTGACTGCCAGCGTCGTATTTGTTCCGTACCGTATACAAATAAATGGCCAAAACGCCATAAAGCGCTAGAATGATTAGGCTGGCCACCAGTAATATTCTCTTGAAGCTCATATAACTAGATAATTAACGAAACCTGTTAATGCAAAAAGCAAAACTGAATTCTACTCCAAGACCATCTGCATGCCTGATTTTGCCATCGATTGTGTCGTCAATCAAATAGGATTCCATAACGAATTTGTATCGACTTTGCTTCCATACGCTGATTCCAAATCCAGGGTTGTCTGTCGAAAAACTAAGGCCACGTTGATTCAACAACTCTCCTTCAAAAGGGGATGCGGCTTTCATAACCCCATACAAGTCTAAGAAAACCGTAGCGGTCCTGTTACCGTTGGCTTTATACATGTTCTTCCGATGCGAACGACCCAACCGTAGTCCCAGTATGAATTCATCGCCTCTCAATGTTTTAGAATACTGAAGGTAGTCTCGTATCGATTGTGCACGAATCGGGTCGCCATTGTCAATCGCAGAAGAGGACAATTTTGAAAGCGTTACAGAATATCCACTGAGGATTTTGATTCCATTATCTCCAAAAGCTAACTCCGCTTTCACTTTCACCCGTTGCTCAGTAAACACTTGATCAAAGTTCTCGAGAGAGGGTGTTAAAACATCTTCCTCGGATGATTCAAACGCGCTATACTGGCCGAACGAAAACTCCGGAATAATACCAAAGCTGATATTCTTTTTATGGATCGGATAAACGGGAATTTGAATGGAGAACCCAACGCTGCTCGTGTTTAAAGAATCCTTCCCATCCATGCCTGTCCAAGGCAACGATTTTTCTTCGTCAATAACAGAGATGGTACTAGCTTTGGCATCGTATCCTATGGCTACACCAATTGACCATGACTTTTTATAATCCGATGTGAAAAAGCTTTCCCACATTCTGTTCTCCACAGGATCAACCACAAAATAGGCGGCAGTGGTTTCATTGCATTGACCAACGGCCTTTACATAATAAGTGGTTTTCTCCTTTGCTTTTACTTTAATGGTTGGCTTATTGGAAATAGGCCTTCCACTTAAGTTCCCTTTATACCATTGCCATTGGGCCTTATCACCTAGCTCTCCCCCTGCCACGCTCAGCTCGATTTTTTCCCTATGTAAAGCCTTTGAAGGTCCCGAAATCGCATAAGGAGGCTTGGAAGCCTTGATTGTTTTCAAAGTGTAAGAAGTACAATTGGTCTGCCCACAACTGTTTTCACCATAAACAAACACTGGAGACGAATCTAAAACAGTATATGTGACCGATTCTCCAGACCCTAAATAATCGCCCCCCGTACAAGAACCGCTATGCCACTTCCATACTCCCGAATCAACGGACGGAGGGTTCTTTAACATCAAGGTAACCTTTGAGCCTTCACATACGGGCTCCTTGGCGGTTGTCATAATCTCTCCCGGATCCGACATGGTAGACATGATTTGAATTTTTGCCTCAACACACGAAGTGGTGTTTTCCGAGCCAACCGCCTTCACGAAATACACCGTGTTGGTTTCCGGTGAAACACTGATAGTAGCTCCATATCCTATTTCCGTACCATCACAGCCGTCCTTGGTCCAAACCCACTTCGCGTTTTTTCCCAAAACGCCTCCGTTTATCCTTAGTGTAGTAGACGAGCCTCTGCACAATTTGGGCTGGCCAACTTCGACGCCGGTGGCAGCCACACTCTTGTCATCCACGGTAACGGTCTTTGAAACACATGGTGTGTTGCCATTCGGGCCCTCAGCGCGTACAAAATAGGTTTGGGTTTGCTTTGGATTTACGACCAACTTGTCGCCTGTGCCTACCCTTACCGTTCCACATGCCCCCTCATACCAAACCCAGGAGGCACCGGTTGCGAGCTCACCGCCTGAAATTTGCAAAGAGGTTGATTTGCCGAAATAAACCAAATCATCGCCCATAATTGCATTCGGAGGAGTGGAAATGGTCTTGATGGTTCTTGTGTTTCGTTCGATCGAGAAATTTGAAAACGCTACATCGTATACCCATTTATTCACACCTGATGCGATAAATGTAAATTGCTCCGATTCCAAATCAATTCCATCCGTTTTGAACTCGTTGTCCAATTCCAAAGAACGTTGTTGTGTATATGAATAGCCATCGCAATCCACGTAATCCATTTTCCAAGTTACGAAACGAGGCAGAGCAGCGCTGGTGGGTTTCATTCGGTAAGCAAACCTATGGTTAGGGGCGATGCCATCTCCACAAGAATCTCTGAATTGGGTAAACTTAATTTCAATCATGACTCCTTTGGAAACATCCTTGAGCAAGGTTTGCCAATTGGGGTTTATGGCCGTTTGGGCAAATGTTGGATGGACAAATACAGAAAAAACGGCTAATAATGATACTTTAAAAAACGAATTCATAAGGCTACTATTCGGGCAATGATTTTATGCCATAAACGTAATAAATTCCCATGAATTAAAAAAACCGTTTAACAACACAAGCGCATTGATACGTTACTGTCTAAAGCCACAAGGCCTTAAACACGGGTATGGGAAAAATTCAATCCTGAAACTTCACCGGCCGCTGATAGGGATGATAAACCATATCGTGCCTTCTGATCGGATGGTTGATGGTGTATTTCCCGTTGTGTTGTTTTTCCATCACAAACAATTCACAATTGGAGGGATTGGCCAATAATTCGAATTCCTCAACCGTCCAATGGTACCAGCGCATCAGGAAAAGCCGTATGGCCATGCCGTGTGTTACGATGACGGTGTTTTGGGGATAATGTGGTTTTTCAAAGTCCCGGTGTAAGGTCCCGAAGAAATCGCTCACCCGGTCAAATACATCGGCGGCACTTTCTCCGTCTGGCAATCGGTAATAAAAAACGCCGAATTCGTCGCGCTGTTGCTCTACCTGTTTGCCCAACTCCAACTCGCGCAGATGTCCCCATTCCTGCTCACGAATGCGAGGCTCCTCCACATAACTAAATTGCTCCCTTCGCAACTGACCAGCCACCTGCTCAAAGGTGGAGCGGGTGCGCCAATAGGGAGAGATGTAAAAGCGTGCCGTCTCATCCTGGATGATGTTGCGCAGCTTTTCTCCTGCCTGCCGGGCCTGTTCCAGGCCTTTTTCAGTCAATTCAAGCGCATAATCAGGTTTCACTCCGTAGATGTTCTTGTCAACATTGCCCTCGGATTCGCCATGGCGGATTAAAATGATTCGATTGGGTTTCATGTTATGATATATAATAATTGTTTTTGTCTAATAGTAGCCCTTGCCCTCGATGCAGTGTCGAACACCTCCCCGAGGCTCATGCATGTCGCCGACATATCGCGGTATCACATGACAATGAAAATGGAAGACGGTTTGTCCGGCTGCCTCACCGCAATTCATGCCGATGTTAAATCCATCTGGCTGACGACTTTGTTTAATCAACATGATGGCGTGGTCTATGGCTTGACTTAAGGAAGGCCTGATATGCAAGGGCAATTCCATATAATCCCTATACGGATGATGTGATATGACCAACAGATGGCCGGGTGAAACCGGATAAAGGTCCTCTACAATAAAAAAATGGTCGTTTGCAAACAACTTGTTATGCTCGGGTATTTGAGTGAAGTCGGGGGTTGCCATGGCTAGGTTTTGGTCTTTGAATAAGATTTGTGCATGAACTCAAATCCATTGTTGGATGCGATGGTGATCAACGGCTGTATCACCGCCAGAAACTGAGGCTTCTTGATACGGTTGTTCAAGGAAAACCCTGGAAAAACATTCACATAGTCCTCCAGCAGTTTGTTTCCGGGGTCCAATCGGCCTATTACATCCAACGCCTTCGTCTGCATCTGATAAAACCGATTGAAATATGTATCCAGCTGCGGCAGCCGGTCGCCCTTGCTGCTGTTAACCGACGGATCCGCCGGTATGAGATTCCATAACTGATGATGGGCCACGAACCCATAGGGTACAAAATGTTCCACATCATATGCATCCGCACTCAACTCCTTGTTGGAGTAAATACATTTCAGCGACCCTTCAGCCTCGAAGACCTTTTTCCAATACCTGCGCTGGGCGGTCAGCGGCTGTCGGACCTCTGGCCTCAAAAGCTTGTTAGGTATATCAGGTACGTTAGGGTTGCGCTGTTGTAAAAACAGGGTGAGGTTCCAAAAACAGAAATCGCGGAGCAGCTTCATGTGCCGCTGAAAATAGTTTTGCCAAAGAGGCTGTATGGAAATAAATTCCGATGAAAGCGCATACGGAGAAAGGTGTCTCATCACATTTGATCCATCATAGATTTCCTTTGTCGTACATGAGGGAAACCACGGACTTAGAAACCAATGCGGCACATTCGTGTTGAAATGCTTCAACAACAAGATGGTTTCACGATTTTGACTGGCACATAAGCAGTCAACGATTTGCTCAGGTGACATGTCCATGGTTAAGGGCTCCAATTCCTGAATGCGTTTTATAGCATGTTGCAGGCGGTCGAACTTCCCAAAGGACAAATGGAAATAATTGACTGTGTACCATGCATGGGCCACCATGGTGGCAAACATCGCACGCTTGGAGACCAAAGATTTTCCTTGCTCTACCTGGTAAAGCAGTGACAACATCCAATAGTACTTATAGGTCGCAGTAGTGTTGTTGAAACACGACGACAATCTACCCACAGGTAGCAGGTTGTCGGATGGAAGTGGGTTTTGCTGAATCGTCAAACCGCTCAAATAATTTGCCACCAAAATAATCAAATCGTCGGCTCATCCAACGCCGCTTGTTGGTAGTAGAACCAAGGAATATCAAGCGGACTTGAATCTTGACAGCATGTAGCCGGTAACGTTTTGGATGAAGGCATCCGGATCGGATGCAAAATAATAAACATAGGAGGAGGAGTATCCGGGTGACCCGTCCTCTTCATTCATGTAACATTTGCTTGCTCCTAAATCTTCCGCCTTTTCGTATAAAAAATCCATGAAGATGTCGGTGTGCAATTCCACAGTGGCAGGGTCAGCCGCATAACACTCCGTGGCATAGTCCCATATGGCCTGCAAATTTTTATCGTCGACCATAATCTTATTACCGGAAGTCAACAACTCCATCATTCCATCCTTCAAATCATCCAACCGGTCGAAAAAGTAATCACACGAAAACTCCCTGAAACTGGCATCATATTCGATTAAAATATGGTCACAGTCAGGAGGCAGTTCCGTAAAGCCGGTATCGCAGCACGGACAGGTTACATACACAGGGTCGCTATCTTCATCATCAGTATCCCAGCCATCCTCCTCGTTGAAATCATTGTTGGGTGCATCATCGGACGGACCTGTTTGATGAGAACTTGCTCCATCCGGTTTCTTTGCAAAATCTTCCATGCTAACCATTGGCTATTTTTTGATTTTCAAAATTAAAATAGAAGTTTGACAGAAATTGTCAATTAAAAACCCTGGCCCCGTAGCGATTGAACAATCCTGTGGATTGTACCCTCATGCCTGCGAGCGCTCAATTCGCATTCCCAAACGTGTATCGCCTTCCATCCCAGCCGGTGCAGTTTTCGACGGTTTTTAAGGTCACGAGCCCGATTGCCCTCTATTTTCTTACGCCAGAAAGACACCCGTGTTTTAGGCATTTTAAACACTTTGCATTTTCGATGCCCATGCCAAAAACAACCGTCTACGATAACCACTGACCTGTATCTGGGCAACACGATATCCGGCTTGCCGGGCAATTCCTTGACATGAATGCGGTAGCGGAAGCCCTTGGCAAAAAGCGCCTTCCTGACCAAAAGCTCAGGGCCGGTATCCTTGCCGCGGATCCGGCTCATGATTGTACTTCGTTGTTCCTTACTGAAAATGTCGGCCACGATATTCTTAGTTAATACTTCCTAGGCAACCCTTCCTTAAAAATACAACATCATCCCCAATGAGTACATAAAGTGCAGGTCAAAATGACTAAAACATTGGAGTTTTTATCCCTTTTGAGTAATTTTCAACCATGAAAAACACCCTAGCCATCCTGATTCTTTTGCTCTGCATGTCCTCCGTAACTGCAGCTTTTGGCCAATGCAACACCACCAATGCCACTAGCTGTGCCTGTGCCACGCCCGGTGCCACCAACTGCGACCTGTTGCCCGATCTCATTACCGCCGAGCCTCCACTTTTGGTGCAAGGAAACAATGGAGTAATCGAATACGCGCAAGTGGGTAACGGCGTCAATAACGGACGCTTGCGTGTTTCGGTTTCGTCGCCCAACATCGGACACGGTCCGCTTGAGATACGTGCCACCACTACCTACCTGTGCGGCACCGACACCTTCGTGGGTGTTGCGCCCACCACCTGTCCCAATACAGGTTTGCCTCCACGTACGTTGGTGGTACAGCGGATCTATCAAAAGAACGGCAACACCATGAACTACTACGACCGCCATGCCGGTTCCATGACGTATCACCCTACACATGGACACATGCACGTGGACGAGTGGGGATCATACACTTTGCGTACGATGAGCAATGATCCCGACCCCATGAATTGGCCTATCGTTGGCGCTGGGGCCAAGTTGGCTTTCTGCTTGATGGATTATGGCTCTTGCTCCACCTACAATGGCCATTGCGTTGATTCATTAGGAAACACCCTGGTGAATGCCAACTTCCCCAACTATGGTCTCGGTGGCGGCAACTACGGGTGCTCACTAACCATGCAAGGCATCTCCTCCGGATTCACCGACATCTACTACCAATACCTCGACGGCATGTATCTGGATATTCCCCCCGGCACATGCAATGGCCAGTATTACATCGTGGTTAAAATAGACCCTAACGACTTTTTCCTGGAAGAAAATGAAAATAACAATGTGCTGGTGGTACCCTACACTTTGAGCAAACAAGCAGGAACCGTACCAACGATTATCCCTTCCGGCAACACCGCACTCTGCCCAGGGGAGTCGGTAACACTCACCTCAAGCCCAGCCCCAAATTATCTATGGAGCAACGGTGCCACCACACAGTCCATCACTGTACCTTACTCCGCATTGGGCACCTACACCGTTACCACTGACATTAACACCAGCTGTCCCGGCACCTCAGTCCCCATGAGCGTAACGGCCAACTCCATACCTGTGCAAGTTGCGGCCTCTGCCAACACCATTTGTGTTGGTGATTCTGCCACCCTAACACCACAGATCGGCGCTACTCAAACGGGATACACACAGGTTTCATTCAGCAACACCAACGACTACAGCATCCCCGATAACAGTGCCACCGGTGTACAGTCGCCCATCACCGTATCCAACTTAAACCCAGCTACAATCAGTCCGGGCACGGTAGTTTCAGTTGAGCTGGGCATCACCCACACTTACACCGGCGATTTATTGCTCGAACTGGTTGCCCCTTCCGGCGTTAAAATGAAATTGAGTAATCGTAGAGGTGGAGCCGGCGATAACTTTACCGGGACCACATTCAACATGCTTGCCAATACTCCTGTTGCAAACGGCGTGGCTCCGTTCTCCGGCACTTTTGTCCCTGATGAAAATTTCAACCTGCTCACAGGAAATCTCAATGGCACCTGGAATCTAAAGGTAAGCGATCTCGCTGGGGTTGATACCGGTTCCATCAACCATTGGACGCTAAACTTGAACAATCTGGTGCCGGCCCAACTGAATTATTCTTGGACCTCCTCCACTGGAGGATTCACCTCCACCGATTCCATCATTGTTGTGAGCCCCAACAACAATACAACCTACCAACTCATGGTAAGCAATCCGTTGAATGGATGTAGCAACACCATCAGCTCTTCCATTACCGTTAATCCTCTTCCGGTGGTTGCATTCAACCCCATGCCCATGGCTTGCACCAATGCCGGCAGTATGCAACTTACACATGGTGCGCCTTCTGGTGGCAACTACAGCGGACCCGGCGTGATGAACAATCTGTTCTATCCCGTTCTGGCAGGTGTCGGCAATCATTCATTGACTTATACTTTGACGGATGCAAACGGTTGCACCAACCAAGCGACCCAAATTGTTTCGGTGGAGCAGTCCCCTGCTACACCAACAACACTCTATGGAAAAACCCTGGTGTGCCGCGGATCGATTCAGAACTACTCTGTGCCTGTTGATCCCGATGCAACATCCTATGCATGGGTGGTGCCCAGTGGTGTTCAAATTTTAAATGGACAAGGCACTTCAGCCGTGGAAGTGGCTTTCGCCAATAACTACCAAACCGGTAGCCTTTGCGTATATGCCACCAATGGATGCGGATCTTCTTCCTCTTATTGTGTTACCCTGCAACGACAGAGCAATCGTTACTGTGCCGTGAAGATTCCGGTTACAAACCCGCTGCGCGAGGAGGTCAATTATGAGAACGCCGCCATATTGGTGCAACCAAATCCCGCCTCCTCCAATGTCAGCATATTTACACAGGGTTTCCTGGATGGCCCAGGAGAGATTTCTTTGTTTGATGCACTAGGCAAAGAGGCCTTCCACCAGGCTGTAATGTTTGACGGAACAGACCCATCGTTTTCCGCTGACTTGACCCTGCTGCCTCGAGGTGTTTATCTTTTACAATTGAAAACCGAAAGCATCACCAAGTCCACGAGGATTGTTTTGCAGTAAAAAGGTTCACTTAAAAAAGGAAAGCCGTGCCACTTCAGCACGGCTTTTCTTTTGATATAAAAGGACTCCTTAAAAGCGGTTTAGCGACACCCCATCAAACTCCTCCACTCATTTTTGAATTACCTTTGCAAAAACTCTCAGTCCGTATCCAGCCCATGAAAAAACTTGTATTTGTCTTGTTATCTGCCATCGGATCAATGGTGCATCCAATTGTTTTTGCCCAACCCGTCAACCGTTGTGGCGTGAATGAGCATGAGCAGTGGCTTCAATCGAAAGACCCCAAGCGAGCCTATCAGCGCGAACAATTCAACCAAATGGTGAATGATTATGCCGACCAGCTGCTCGCTTCTAAGACCACCTTGCCCAACATTAACATTCCCATAGTGGTGCATTTGGTTTACAAGACCGCTGCACAAAACATCAGTGATGCGCAAATCATTTCCCAAATCGACATTCTCAACCAAGACTTCAACCGGCAGAACCCCGACACGGCCAATACGCCCGTGCCATTTCTGCCTATAGCAGGTGTTGCCAATGTGAATTTTTGCTTGGCTACTGTTGATCCAGTCGGCAATCCCACCACCGGAATTGAACGTCGGCTCACCACCGTAAACTCCTTCAACACGAACGATGCCGTTAAAAGCTTTGCTTCTGGAGGGCTGGATGCATGGGATCCCAGTCAGTATTTCAACGTTTGGGTTTGTAACCTCGGAGGGGGCCTGTTGGGCTACGGCGAATTCCCGACCAATCAGCTATCCAACACCTACGGCGTGGTGATCGGATACAATTACTTCGGTAACATCGGCAATGTTTCGGCTCCTTACAACTTGGGTCGCACCGCCACACATGAGTTGGGCCATTGCTTCAACCTGTTTCATATTTGGGGCGATGACGGGACTGCCTGTACCGGGAGCGATCAATGTGCCGACACCCCAAACCAAGCTGGAGAAAACTATACGTGTCCGGGCTTCCCATCAATCTCTTGCAACAACGGTCCCAACGGCGACATGTGGATGAACTACATGGACTATTCGGATGATGCATGCATGAACATGTTTACTGCTGGCCAGGTGGCGCGTATGCTTGCCGTACTGAACAACGGCCCTTATTCGGATCTTCAAAACTCAACTGCGTGCGGCACCAACAACCTCTTCGCTCTAGACGCCCGCATTTTGGGAGTGGATGCTCCATCAGGGAACCTATGTAATGGAAACATCACACCCATCATTCAACTGAAAAACCAAGGCGCCGACACACTGACCAGCGTAGTAATCAACTATGACATTGACAATGGTCCGGGCCAATCATATACATGGGCCGGTTCATTAGCCAGCTTAAACACCGTCACGGTTACCTTGCCAACCATCTCCTCCGGCCCGGGTAACCATGTATTTAACGTTGCCAGCTCCTTACCCAAAAATAGTCCGGACCAGAATACGATCAACGACACGGCTTCTTCGTCATTTGCCGTGGTTGGATTGGGTCAGCCCATACCATACGCAGAAGGATTTGAGGCGAACTTCCCAAATACCGGAGCCCTATTATACAATCCGGATGCCGGTTTCACCTGGGAGCAAACCGCTGCCGCTTCACACTCCGGAGGACAATCAATCTATATCAACCACTATGACTATTCCTCAAATGGTGAGGTCGACGAATACATTCTTCCCAACCTGGACTTAACCTCCATCGCTTCGCCGGAGTTGTCCTTCTGGGTGGCTTACCGCCTGTACACCAATCCAACGTCCAACCCCAATTATTCAGACACATTGGAGGTGCTTGTTTCTACCGACTGTGGACAAACATTCACCAGCGCATATAAGAAATTCTCAACAGCGCTCGTCACCACTCCTGCACCGTTTTACACCACTGCAGCCTTTGTACCTAATGCCTCACAATGGCGCCGCGACTCCATCGACTTATCTCCTTTCGCATCCTTCAATAATGTGGTGATCAAGTTCAGGAGCATCACCGACTATGAGAACAATCTTTATTTAGATGACATCAACATTGACGGAACCACGGGTGTTTCCAATGTTGGAATGCTGGATCAGGTCCGTATGTATCCCAACCCCGTAGTACAAGACCTGTTTTTAAACATGAACGCTTTGGCTTCGGATGAAAAAATGAATGTCCAGATTTCCGACATGACCGGCAGGATCGTCAAAAGACTTTACAGTTTGTCAGGCGGTCAATCATACCCGATTGATGTCAGCGATCTTGATGCTGGAGTTTATCTGTTGCAAATCACTGGTGACCGTAATGCAAAAACATTTGTTTTCACTAAAAAGTAACATCGAATGTCTTGCTTTTTGACAGAACAACCGTTATGAAACTTGTAATTGCTTCCGCTATTCTACTTTTCTTAACCGTCACCGGTTTCAATCAGCCATCAAGTAAGTTCGAAGCAAAAGCTACTGTTCCGTTTGAGTTTGATTTAACCGATTGTGTTGGTTTAAAAAAAGAGGACCAAGAGAAAGCTGGTATTATAAAAACAAATAACCAAAAAATTGTTTTCTTCATCCCTCCTCCTTCAGGACCTGGCACTGGTGTATGCGATGTTACCCTTTCCATTGAAAAGATGCAAATGACAGGTACCGAAAATTGTGGCGGCCACGATGAGAACGGGCATACCGAATCGACTATCAAACTGTTCAAGGTACCATTTGTGGAAAATCAGTTCTATAAGGTTTCCGACCTTATTGATACCACATACGAGAGCTCATTCGGTTGTGCCTATTTTGAAATCAAGGGGGGCAAACTATATCTGTATGATGAAAACAAAAACATCATAAACGATTGGTTCTGTACATTCGGAAAGATTGAAAACAGAAAGGAAAACATGGAGACGTGCGATTGTATTTTCATGCCTAGTGAAAACTGAGGTTTGTTTCTCCAATCGCAAACATAACCAGGCTGCTAACCATAGATCTATGTTTATCTAAACCGAAGACCGTACCATGATCCTCGAATGCAGGTCGATCGTCAAAGGCTCTCCAATTATTTTTAAAGGTTTTTCAATCATTGATTAACTTTTTGAGGACTTAATTGTAATTGACCATATCTAAAAGCATACCTAACCCAAAAACCAAATCCAACATGAGTTTTTTCAAAAAATGATGGCCTCCGTAGGTGTAGGCTCCGCTAAAGTTGATACCGTATTAAACAGCCTGGTGGCGCGACCTGGTGGAAACATTACAGGAACCGTGCATGTTAAAGGCGGTAATATTGATCAAGACATTGAAGACATTTGCTTATCGTTGATGGTGGATGTAAAAAGGGAAGTCAACGACCGGACTTATTATGAACCAATGGTCATTTATAAGCACAAAGTTGCCGGCCGTTTTAAAATCATGCAAGGAGAAAACAAATCATTTCCCTTTGAAATGCCCGTACCGCTGGAGGTGCCTATTACAGTGTTAGGGCCTTACAAGCTTGGAAATATCAAGCTTTATGTTAAAACAGATTTGGATATCGATAACGCCTTAGATAAGGCTGATCGTGATTTTCTGGAAATTGAACCGCTACCGAACATGATTAATTTCCTGAACGCCATCACTAGCTTGGGCTTCAGCTATCAAAAAGCGGATGTGGAATATGGCAGGATTCCGGGCAGCAACTACAACTTTTTCGAAGAAATAGAGTTTGTAGGGTACCGCAGCCAATTTCCTAGAATCAAGGAATTGGAAGTAACGTTTATCGCTAAACCGGAAGGCGTATTGGTGGTAATGGAGATGGACAAACGTGGGTTTTTCGGCAGCTCCGACAAATACAGAAGCATCATGATTCCCTATGATGACTCCAACTATAACCATGTGGCCAACCTGCAGCAGGTGTTCAGTCAGGTTTGATAATTCAAACTAAAGCAAGTATAATATCTTGTTTTTTAGGGTATTTTCGATGTTTATTGGCATTTTGTCATGAAACATCTATAATAGTTTGATACATTGGTTAGTGTTGGCTATCTTTGCTACCCTTCATTCAAAAAACCCCAAAATCATGAAAAAAATGCTTGCCCTGATGGCCATGGTGGCTGTCACCCTTGTTTCTTGCAGCAAAGATGATGATTCATCTGAGCCCACTCCAGCACCTGGTCTATCTGTTGACCGTGTAATCCGACCCTTCTTTGTTGATTACACTGCCACCTGGTGTGGCCCATGTGGACAATATGGTGGACCCGCCTTTGATGCCGTGCTGGATGCCGGTAAGGAAGGAACCCTACTGAGTGCCATGAAAGCTTATTCCACTTCGTCTACTGCCGGAATGGGCAATCCCATCTATTCCCAATTAACCTCAGCCTTTGGCGTTTCAGGCATTCCTGATTTTTGGGTAAACAATACTTCGCCCAGCACCAACACCAACAGTGTTATTACAGCTGCCACCAACCTTCAGAACGATACCAGCAGCATCGTTGCAGGTGTGGCCTTAAAAAAGGCTATCGTTGGCGATTCCATGCAGGTAACGACCAAGGTTAAGTTTTTCAAGAATGGTGATGCCGGTGCCGACTATTTCCTTGCCGTATATCTGGTAGAGGACATGGTATATGGATACCAATTGGTAGGTAGTACAGCGAACAACAATTATCTTCACCGCAACGTGTTGCGCGGTGCAGCTGCATCCTCCTACTATGGCTCTTCCTTGAACAACGGCGCAGCCATCACCGCTGATACCGAATTCAACAACACCTACAAGATCGCCTTGAATAGCAATTGGAATAGGTCAAACCTCAAGGCCATTGCCGTGATTTGGAAAAACGGTGCAACTCCTTACCGAGTAATCAACTCGAACGTGGTTAAATAACCTAACTTGTCATTGATTCAAAAGCCGGCTTTCAAGGCCGGCTTTTTTTATGCCAATAATATTCAAAGCGCATACTAGATTCAGCAACATTAATTACCAAGCGCAACTGATAATAGCTCCATATACTTTCGATCTGATATCTCATAGGCTCCAAATTGCGCCGTATGTGGATTGATATATTGGGTATCCAACAACTTGAAGTCATGTTTGCGTAAATGCTCCACCAAATACACCAGGCAGATCTTACTGGCATCCGTTTGAGTGTGAAACATGCTCTCTCCAAAAAAGGCTTTCCCCATGGCAATGCCATATAATCCTCCTACCAATTCGTCGTCCAGCCACGCTTCAAAACTGTGTGCATAACGCATCTTGTTCAGCTCGATGTATGATTCCACAATTTCCTCGCTGATCCATGTTTCGTGTACACGTAACTGTCGACATGCTTTAATTACAGCCGGGAAGTTACGATTGATGGTGAGCCGAAACGGTTGTTGGCGATATTTCCGTTGCAAACTTTTTGATACCCTGAACCGATTGTCAAGCGGAATAATGGCCCGTTTGGTTGGTCGATGCCACTCGATTTTACCTGTCATCGAATGCGCCATTGGAAACAAGCCGTTGGCGTATGCCTTAATCAAAAGCTCAGGTGAGATCATGGGTTTTGTGAAACCTGATAATTGTTTCAATCGGCATATTACTGTAACACCATCTCCTTTACCATTTCTTCCGACAAAGGCTTTGACCTGAAGCCGCGCACCATCGGATAGGTATTGGCCTTTTCCATGTCCCTGTGATCAAGGGATGATGATAGAATATACACGGCGGTGTTTGTTAAAACTATGGGTGACCCAAGTGTTAATGCATCTAAGAAATCAAATCCGCTCATGCCAGGCATCCTAATATCCAATAGAATGATATCAGGCATCCGTGATGATTGGTTCCCAATGGATCTTAAGTAAGCCAGCGCATCTTGCGCAGAAGTAAACATCTGGTGTTCGTATTCCTTGTTGACAAGCTGGATGATTTCAGAATTCAAATAGTTGAAGATGTCTTCATCGTCTATCAATAAAAATCGTTTCATGATGTCTTGTCATTAACACTATTAAGAGGAATGGACATTGAAACCGTGGTTCCTTCGCCCTCTACAGACTCCAGCCCAATTACGCCATTCATCTTTTGAATGATTTCCTTACATATATACAATCCCAAACCGCTACCCGAGCTCGTTTGTGAACCGCGGTAAAACATGTCAAACACCTTGTCGACATGATTCATTGAAATGCCCTCGCCATTATCAGCAACCTTGATCAAAAGCTTATCTTCATCCTTGAAACCATAAACCTTGATAAACGGGGTCATTCTGTCGGCTTTCATATACTTGTAAGCGTTGCCAATCACGTTTTTCAAAACCGTGTTCAATCGGCTTTTGTCTGTATTGACATGGGCCACCAGGGGATCTATCTCTAAGGTAAACTCAATCTGTTGTCCGGTACTAAATTTCAAATCTTCGTGGATTGCCTTTAATACGGGTGCCAGTTCAAAGCTTTCAAAGGACAACCCTAGCCGTGAATTTCTTGAATAATCCAGGATTTCATGAATGGTTCCATCAAGCCGGTTGACGGATTGTTGGGCGCTTTGCAATAGCTTACTGGTTTTTTCATCTAATTGGGCTGTTTTGAAAACCAAATCCAGGATGCCTTTAACCGAAAGCAATGGCGAACGCAAATCGTGAGAAACGCTATAGACGAAATTATCTAGTTCTGCATTGATTTTATTCAACTCTTCATTTTTAGCAACCAGGTTTTTTCTAGCAATTTCACGCTCGTAAGCGTTGCTGATGATTCCCGAAATGGCACGAAGCAACTCCAAATCCGATTTCTTCCAATGCTTATAAACCACACACTCGTCGAACCCGATGAAACCGAAAAAGGCTCCGTTTACCGTTAACGGAAAAACCAAAATGGATTTGATTTCCTGAGGCTCCAAAATGTCCCTGACTTCCTGAGGAAGCTCCACGATGTTCTCCGAGAATATCACACCGGTTGTCTTGAGCGTTTCCTCCCAATAAGGCACATATTCGTAAGGAAGGTAAGATAAGTTGCCGATCTGAGGCTCGATCCCCTCGTTACAAGCCTCATAGGTGTTGGAGCATGCAACACCGTTATCTACGTTTTCAAAA